>CASFZT010000048.1 GCA_949299215.1 uncultured Ruminococcus sp. | reverse complement strand
TACAATTCATTTGTCAAGCGTTTTTATAAAATTTATGCAACTTTCAACTATAAAACTTTCATTTTAAAATATTATTTGGGGATATTTCATATAAAAAGCTTAAATATTGCAATTTTAATCAGAAATAGTTGCAAAATTGCTTATGTATCTTAATAAAAAGTACACATTTTGCGTAAATAAAAAATCTCTCCATACAATTTATGCACGGAGAGATTTACATAACTGCTATTTTTTCTTTATTTCATCATTAAGTCTGTCAATAATTATCTTCATCGTCTTTATTCTTGCATACATCTTGCTGTTCGCCTCAATAATATTCCATGGTGCGTCTGCGGTAGACGTCTTTTCAAGCATTTCATTTATAGCAGGCTCATACATATCCCATTTTTCTCTGTTGCGCCAATCTTCCTCCGTTATCTTCCACTGCTTTTCGGGTGTATTCTGACGCTCATTAAACCTGCGTAGCTGCTCATCCTTATCTATATGCAGCCAGAATTTAAGAATAACAATGCCGCACTCAGTCAGCTCCTGCTCAAATTCATTTATCTCACGATACGCCATTGCACAGCGTTCCTCCGAGGTGAGCTTCTCCACCCTTTCTACCATCACTCTGCCGTACCACGAACGGTCAAACAATGTAATATGTCCTGTTTTAGGCATAGCATTCCAGAAACGCCACAAATAATGTCTGTTCAGTTCATGCTTATCCGGAGCGGCGATAGGCACTGCCTCATATCCTCTCGGGTCAAGCGCCGAACATATGCGTTTTATCGTACCGCCCTTTCCTGCTGCATCCCAGCCCTCAAAAATGATAACTACCGGTATTTTCTTCTTATATATCTTGCCGTGAATTTTAGCAAGCTCTTTCTGTGCTTTTTTCAGCTCATCAAAATACTTGGACGGCTGCAGGTCTTTATTTGTAAGCACGACCTCCGAAAGCTTAGGAACGCTTTCCATCTTAAACAGCTCATGCACGGGCACAGGTATCTGCGTCGGCTTTGAACCCGCATTTACGGCATTTGTGATCTGACTTACAAGTATATTGAACATCTGGAACTTTGTGAAACGGCGGTCTGTCGTATCAATTATCTTCCATTGAGAATAAGGTGTATTTGTTTTTGCAAGCATATCATCAAACTGCTTATAATACACGTCATAATTCTTATTGCGTTTCTTATCACGTTCGGTAACTCTCCACTTTGTGGAGTCGTCCTCTTTAAGCTTTAAAAATCGCTTCTTCTGCTCGCTGCGTGATATATGCAGGAAAAATTTTATGATAAGATATCCGTCATCGGTAAGCTGTCTTTCAAAATTATTAACCGAACGTATACGTCTTTTATACTCGCTGTCCGAAATATCCTCTTCTATCTTAGCGATTGCAAGTTCCTGATACCAGCTTCTGTCCATTATGGACATTGCGCCGTACTCGGGCAAATTTGCCCAGAAACGTTTCATCATCGGATAGCGCTTTTCGGCATCTGTAGCGGGCATTGTTGAATGTACCTTAAAAAATCTCGGGTCAAGTCTTTTTATCATATCTGCTATAAGCATGCCCTTTCCCGAAGCACCCCAGCCTTCCATAATGATAATCACCGGCAGCTTTTCCGCACGTATTTTCTGCTGAAGCTGTGACAAATTGTTTTCAAGCTGTTCTGTCATTTCTTTATAATCTATTGATTTATTCTTATTTACCAATGCATTTTCAAGCATATCGACCACTCCGTTCAAATCACATTATGAGCCTTGCGTTTCCTTTACCTTAGCTATCTGTTCCTCTATACCGTCAATATTTTCATATCCAAGTGTCCTTGCAAGCTCAAGCTCGTCCGCAGACATATCATACTCATAGGTCATGGCATATGCGATCGCCAAATATGCATGAGCGGCAGGATGCTCGGGATAAATTTCCGATGCTGCCGTAAGATAATCTATTGCGGTATACGGTTTATTATTTTCAATATAAAGTGCTCCCAAACTTATATAAAGCCCTACCGAATCTGAATTCTGCGGATCAAATTCAAGCGCTTTTGAATATGCCGCAAGTGCAGCATTATTATCGTCAAGCATACTGTAGCAAACGCCAATTGTGACCCAGCTCTTAAACGCATTTTCACGTACTGCAGTCACTTTTACATGACAGTCTATGCTTTTCTGATACTCTCCGAGCTTAAAATACGACTCGCCAAGGTAAAAATAAAGCGTATCCTCCCCGACACTTTTCAGTCCGCGTTCCATAGCCTCATTAAGAGTTTCAACTGCACCACTGTAATCTCCGGCGTCATAAAGCTCCGCCGCTTCGGCAACAAGCCTGTCCCCTTTGGAATATTTTCCGCAGCCGGACAATACAAGAGGCAGCATCGTAATTATAAGAATAACCGGTACTATTTTTCGCATATAAAGCCACCTCGCTTTTTAATATTTTACAAATCAAGGGTACGGATAAAACACACGTACCCTTTACGGTTATTATAAATTTGTGATCGCATTTATCTCATCAAGAAGAATTTTCTTGGTTTCACGGCTCTTTATACCCTTATCAAAAAGTATATCCATTCTGTATCTTATATACTCATTATAAAGCTCCGTTTCAAACACACAGTCATTCAGCAAATGCATATACGACTTGCTGTCCATATTTCCCGAAATGACATAAAGCAGCTTTTCAAGTATAAGCATACGCTTTTCATCATCTGTTTTAGCGGATGATCTGATCTTCTTGATCTCTTTAAGCACGGGTGCTTTATCCGAACGAACGGTAAAGTCACCTCCTCCGAGTCCGCCGAGAAAACGTATGATATTTGTCTTAAGAGCAGATTCCGTAAACGGATATTCCGCAAGCGGCAGTTCCTCCGGCTTCACACTTACGAAAACATCGGCGTCAAATGCAGGGAATATCAATTCCTTGTAAATATCGGCAAACCAATACTTATCTCCATCCTTATAAACAAGAGGATACTTATATCCCTTGCAGTCAGAGCCGAGAGAAACATCAAATGTATCGTCCATTTTAGAAGTATAGAGGCTGTCAAAATTCTTGCTGCACTTATCATTTATAACTTCAAGAACTTTATCGTATGTATACTCTCCCATATCATTCTTATCGCAATCAAGGAAGGTTCTCATGCCGTCAAAGGAATTTTTGTGAAGATTCTTGGCAAACTCGGCAGCGCAGACATACTCACTGTTCAAACGAGTCATTATATCCGTAACGACCATATCGGAAATAAGACCCTCGCTCTCATGAAAATCATAATTCGAGATAATATACTCTTTCAAAGCGTCTTTGATTATCTTATCCTCAGTTTCATTGATACCGGTAAACTCAAAGCGGTCATATACTATATTAAACATAACACCAAGAGGAATTTCGCCACTGATATATTTAAATCTGTCATTATTGAGCAAAAGTGCCATTTTGGGAAGTATTTTCTGCTTCTGAATCTCCGTTGTGGATATCTTATTGGACATGATGCCGAGACATACAAGGAACTCGGCATAATCACGCATAACGGTCTGTTCGGTCAGATAATTAAAGAAATAACCGTAAATATATCCGGAGAAGAACTCCTTCATGTTGTTATAGACTTCGGGACGTGACGAAATTGCATCAATAAATTTCTTCTTGAAGCTTTCGATCTCCGTAACGTCTATCTTTTTATTGCCGCCGTTTACCTCGACAAGATATTTTTCCTGTGATTTGACAAACAGCTTCAAAAACTTGCTGTACTCCATATCATGCTGTTGCTTTTTACCGTAATCCTCGTTAAATGTCCATATCAGAAATGCTCTGTGCATATGTATCATTGTACCGGTCGAATTATCGACAAGTCCCTTTACGTCGATATCCGCTGTATCACCGAAGCGATGAGTCTTATTGAAATCAGCAAGAATTTTTTCGATCTCCTCTTTAAATGCAGCATATGCAGGGGAATTTTCCATAAAAATAACCGAATCAAATATTTCTGCACCTGCAGCTGTAAGATTAAATTTTACTCCCATTTTTAATACTCCATTTCTCAGCGGATAAATTTATATTTATAATGTGTTATTGTATAGTATAGCCCCGCCAGCCGCTGTCATAGGGGCATGGCAGGTTTTATTCTGCCTGTACGCCGTATACTTTTCTGTACTCCAGCATTTTGTCAAGATATTCCTGTCCGCCTATAACTCCGTCCTTTATTGCTTCGATAATGTCGTTGATCGTTACTATCGAATAAACCTTTACGCCAAATTCATTATACGCCTCCTGAACGGCTGAATTTTGGGAATTAAGTGCTTTTTCCATTCTGTCTACGGTGATTATCATACCGGTAACATTTACCTTTGCGGCAGATGTAAGCTTAGGCATAACCTCCTTCAGCGCCTTACCGGAGGTCATAACATCCTCTATAATAACTACCTTATCGCCGTCTGCAAGCTGTCTGCCGACAAACATACCGCCCTCACCGTGATCCTTTACTTCCTTTCTGTCAAAGCAATAGGATACATCCTTGCTGTAATTATTTGCAAGTGCAACTGCTGCGGAAACCGCAAGCGGTATTCCCTTATATGCAGGTCCGAACAAAACGTCCGCCTCAACATTATTTTCATTTATACAGTGTGAATAAAACTCACCGAGCTTTGCAAGCTGTGCACCGGTCTTATAATTTCCGGTATTGATAAAATACGGAGCCTTTCTTCCGCTTTTCAGAGTAAAATCTCCGAATGTCAGCACTCCGCTTTCGACCATAAACTTAATAAATTCGTTTTTGTAGCTCATTATATAATCCTCCAAATCGGCTTTTGCCGAAATTTTAACTGTATTTTATTCGTATTTTCACTGCACGTCACACAAAATTAATAGATACAAATAAATTATATCACATTTAACTTATAAAATCAACAAAAGAAAAAATTTTTTTGCCTAAAAAAATTGCTTTTTTTATAGCAATATGCTACAATAATATACAGCTTAAGTCATACTGCACAAAATATGCATACCGATTTTTATGATTCCGAGAAACCGAAAGGACGGCTTTTTATGAAAAGAACGGATTACATTAACTGGGACGAATACTTCATGGGCGTTGCTCTTCTTGCGGCAAAGCGCAGCAAAGACCCCAACACGCAGGTCGGTGCCTGCATTGTAAGCAGGGATAACATTATCCTTTCGACCGGCTACAACGGATTTCCCAAGGGCTGTTCCGATGACATTTTTCCGTGGGACAGAGAAGGCTCGGACACGAAATATCCATTTGTTGTACACGCCGAACTGAATGCCATTTTAAACAGCAACGGCAAATCATTAAAAGGAGCCAAAATTTACGTTGACCTCTTTCCCTGCAACGAATGTGCAAAAGCCATAATCCAGTCGGGAATTTCCGAGGTTCTTTATCTTTATGACAAATACGCCGACGCTCCGGCAACTATTGCGTCAAAGCGTATGCTTGACTCCGCAGGTGTAAAATACACTCATCTTGAAACGGAAATTGACAAGCTGGAGCTTATCTTTAAAAAATAACACACAAAAAGGATACCATATTATATGAGAATGAGAAGAAAACCATGGGCACGCCCTGAACTTGCATCCTGCCCATTCTATATAGAACACGCACATGAGTTTAAAGGAAAATGGAACACCGTATTTGAAAACAGCAACCCGATATACGCAGAAATGGGTTGTGGAAAGGGCGGATTTGCCGCTCAGGCGGCTCTTGCATATCCCGATATAAACTGGCTTGCATTTGACATAAAAAGCGAAATGCTTGCCGTTGCACGCCGCACGGTCGTAAAAGCTTTTGCAGAAGCCGACAAAGAGATCACAAACCTTCGTCTTGTATCGGCAAACATAGAAACCATATCCGACTCTTTCGATGAAAGTGACCGCATTGACAGGATATACATAAATTTCTGCAATCCATGGCCCCGTAAAAAACACAAAAAGCACCGTCTTACTCACCGCAGACAGCTTTATCAATACCGCACATTCCTAAAAGAAAACGGTGAGGTACATTTCAAGACGGACGATGACGGACTTTTTGAGGAATCTATCCCCTACTTTGAAGAAACGGGATTCCGTATAATCTACATCACACGAGATCTGCACACAAGCGATTATCAATACAACCTCGAAACGGAGCATGAAAAAATGTTTACTGCCGAAGGCAAAAAAATCAAGTTTCTTATCGCAGTAAAAGAATCTCTTCCCGAAGGATATGTTCTCCGTCTCAGAGATAACGACAACGAATAGACCCTTTAATGCGAAAAATATCTTAATAATTACAAAAAATACTTGATTTTAGTCTGAATATGTTATATAATTAACATATGTGCGAAAAGCATAAAAACGCTGTAATTGTGAAAGGAGTAATAATATGAATTATACTCATGAAGTTGAAACCATGTGCTGCGTTAAGCAAGGCGTTGCACACGGCTGTGCGCCTATCCCGGAAGAAGCAAAATGGGTAAAGGCAAAAGAAGTTAAGGATATTTCCGGCTTTACTCACGGTATCGGCTGGTGTGCTCCTCAGCAGGGTACCTGCAAGCTTACTCTCAATGTCAAGGAGGGCGTTATCCAGGAAGCTCTCGTTGAAACTATCGGCTGCTCCGGTATGACTCATTCCGCTGCTATGGCTGCTGAAATTCTTCCCGGCAGAACTATTCTTGAGGCTCTTAACACAGACCTCGTTTGCGACGCTATTAACACCGCTATGAGAGAGCTTTTCCTCCAGATCGTATACGGTCGTTCACAGAGTGCTTTCTCCGAGGACGGTCTTGCTGTCGGTGCAGGTCTTGAGGACCTCGGCAAGGGTCTTCGTTCCCAGGTTGGTACTATGTTCGGTACTCTCAAGAAGGGTCCTCGTTACCTCGAAATGACAGACGGATATGTTACAGGCATTGCTCTTAACGAAGATGACGAGATCATCGGCTACAAGTTTATCAACTTCGGCAAGATGATGGACTTCATCAAGGGCGGCATGGACGTTAAGGAAGCTTACGAAAAAGCTCAGGGTCAGTACGGCAGAGTTGCCGATGCTGCTAAAATTATCGATCCAAGAAAAGAATAAGGAGGACTAATACGATGGCTTTATTTGAATCATATGAGAGAAGAGAAAAACAAATTCTCGCAGTTCTCAAAGAATACGGCATCAACTCTATTGAGGAGGCTGCCGACGTTACTAAGGCTAAGGGGCTTGACATCTACAAGCTTGTTGAAGGTATCCAGCCTATCTGCTTTGAAAACGCTAAGTGGGCTTACACTGTAGGCTGCGCTATCGCTATCAAGAAGGGCTGCACAAGGGCTGCTGATGCTGCCGCTGCTATCGGTGAGGGTCTCCAGGCTTTCTGTATCCCCGGTTCCGTTGCTGATCAGAGAAAGGTTGGTCTCGGTCACGGCAATCTCGGCAAGATGCTTCTTGAAGAAGATACAAAGTGCTTCTGCTTCCTTGCCGGTCACGAATCCTTTGCCGCTGCAGAAGGCGCTATCGGTATTGCTGAAAAGGCTAACCGTGTTCGTAAAGAACCACTCCGTGTTATCCTTAACGGCCTTGGAAAGGACGCTGCACAGATCATTGCTCGTATAAACGGCTTTACATATGTAGAAACAGAAATGGACTACTACACAGGCGAAGTTAAGGAAGTATTCCGCAAGGCATACTCCGACGGCCTCCGTGCAAAGGTAAACTGCTACGGCGCAAACGACGTAACAGAAGGCGTTGCTATCATGTGGAAGGAAGGCGTTGACGTTTCCATCACAGGTAACTCCACAAATCCTACACGTTTCCAGCACCCCGTTGCAGGCACATACAAGAAAGAATGTGTTGAAAAGGGCAAAAAGTACTTCTCCGTTGCTTCCGGCGGCGGTACAGGACGTACTCTTCACCCCGATAACATGGCTGCAGGTCCTGCTTCCTACGGTATGACAGATACAATGGGTCGTATGCACTCCGACGCTCAGTTCGCAGGTTCTTCTTCCGTTCCTGCTCACGTTGAGATGATGGGTCTTATCGGTATGGGCAACAATCCTATGGTTGGTGCTACTGTTGCTTGCGCTGTTGCTGTTGAGGAAGCTATGAAGGCTTAAGTAAACGGCAAAATCACGCAGGCAAGCCATTTGCAGCAGTGGCACAATGTGGTAAAAGGTATGTAAATGTACCACATTCCTACATTATTCCTACATTACTCCTACAAGTGGACTCCTACATATAAAAATATAATCACCGTATGACGCTCCGGTTATTCTCGGGGTCATACGGTGATTTTTTATGTTATAATAGTGCTCATAACATTCTATATTTTTTTTGTCAAGGAGAGTTTATGGTTCGGGTTGGCGAACAAAAATGTCCATCATGCAGTGGTAAATTAAAATATTTTGATAGGGTGTATCGGATAGTCAGAACAAAATATAGAAAAACAGAGTGGATTGACATAAGAAGATTAAAGTATATAAAATGTGAGGCACTTGACAGAGAGTTACACTAAAATTTCTTGCTGCTTCGGTTGCATTATGACTTTTTTCATATGCTTTTACCATTAATTCTCTTACTTCTGTGCTTAACATTTTTATAATCCGCCTTTCTGCGAAAGGCACCAATCAGGAATGAAAAGGTGCTTTCGCTAAAATTGAATATTTGATATAATGTAGTTGAGAGAAACGGTCAACTACAAAAACCGTGGAGGTGAGTGGCGGGGCTGTATAGCGGCAACCTCGCATTTTTATATGGTCAGTCTCTCCGTTAAGGCATCAATCAGTGGAGCAAACAAGTAGCCCGTAAACTTATCTCTTTCAAATCGACTCGATTTTGCCGGAGATTCAGTCAATGCCGTTTCCTCAAATAATTATGTGGAGGTATGTCTATGGCGTTTAAAATCTTCCGTAAAAACTGTTGTGGGCTTGATGTGCATAAAACATGGATATATGCCTGTATAGGAATCACTGATGCCAACAACCGTACGGAATACAAGCAGGCTCGTTTCTCTTCCTTTTCAAAGGGATTGCAGGAACTGTCCGATTGGCTTGCCAAATATTCCTGCACCGAAGTTTGTATGGAATCATCCGGCAAATACTGGATTCCTGTCTTTAATATCCTTGAGAAAACCTGCTGGGTTACTCTTGCTCATCCTAAATATACGAAACCTCAAAAAGGCAACAAAACCGACCGTAAAGACGCAAAATGGATTTGCGACCTGTTTATGTGTGATATGGTAAAACCAAGCTTTATTCCACCGCCTGATATCCGTCATCTTCGTGACCTCCTGCGTTTTCGTATGAAAATGACTTATCAGATTACAGGCATGAAAAATCGCGCGCTTAATTGCCTTACTGTATCAAATCTAAAACTGGATGACGTGTTTTCCGACGTGTTTGGTAAATCCTCACGTTCCATCATTCAGCAGATTCTTGAACATCCCAGTGAAACTTTTGATGTAACACCTTACATTCATAAACGCTGTAAACATCCGATTGAAGAAATTCAGGCGGCTATTGACGGTGCAATCTCTCCTGAACAGGCAACAAAACTGAAAATCTGCCTTGATTTTATTGATGAACAGGAAAAACGTATATCAGAACTCGATAAAGAAATTTTTCGTCTTGCCGAACCGTACGCCTCGGTTTTGGAGCTTATGCGTACAGTTCCGGGATTTTCCAAAGAACCCCTGACAGCAATTCGTTTGCTTTCAGAAATCGGTCCGGATATGTCTGTTTTCAGAACATCAAAGCATCTTGTTTCATGGGCAGGATGTTGCCCACGTAATGACAGCAGTGCTCAGAAAGTAAAGTCAACCCGTATTTCCCGTGCAGGCTCTTTTCTTAAACCTCTGCTTGTTCAAATTGCCAATGCACTTCTAAAATCCAAAGAACATCCTGAATTCAAAGAACGCTATCGCAGAATAAAGGCTCGCCGTGGGCATAAGAAAGCGATTATTGCATTATGCCGTATGCTCCTGACCGCTATCTGGAATGTACTCTCAAAATGCGAGCCCTATTCCGCTAAAGGTTATCTTGCTGACAAGCTGACTGAACACTCTGTTGTTATATCCAAGGCTGAAGGAATTGCACTCCTTCGTCAACGAGGATATATTTTTAAAGACGAGCTGGCTGATTTCAGCTGATAATTCCTCTTTTTTGTTTATTATTTTTTGGCTGCTTTGGGGTGGCTTGTTTTTGTGCGCCCTTTTTACTGTTTTTATTGTAAGGGTGGGTTTTCAAACTTTCCACCTCTTATCTCTATTTTACCAACTGTGTCAAGTGTTGAGATATTTGTGTGGATTGCTATAAAATAAATAAACTTGGTAATAGCTTCAGCAGAAGAAGGTGTTGTAAAACCCGACAAAAAAATATTTGAAACCGCACTTGAAAGAAGTATTTGTAATCCCTTTAATGCAGTTATGATTAGTGACAGAATAGATAATGACATTGTTCCTGCCAAACTTTTGGGAATGAAAACAATATGGATTAAGCAAGGTTTTGGTCAGTATTGGAAAATCTCAAGCGAAGATAAGAAAGCTGATTATGTTGTCGATAATTTAACAGCATTGTGCGAAATTTTCAATAAGGGGCTTGCCCCGTCATTCAATGCGGCAAGCCGCAGCGAAGCTGCGATGACGTTTCAGTTGGGGATTGAACCCCAACTGAAACTGAATATGGAACCCGCCGCCTTAGAGGCGGGGGACATCTTGCCTAAGTTATATGGATATTATTGCTATTTACACGGTTCGGTATTCAGACTCGAATAAAAATGACCGTCCTG
>CASFZT010000047.1 GCA_949299215.1 uncultured Ruminococcus sp. | reverse complement strand
TTTCCACTCTTCCGCATATCGGACATTTTCGTCCTGCGATTTCTTTTGCTTTTCTCATACTTTAATTATATCATACTCTGCTTCATTTGTCCACACCCAGAAAGCGCCCATGAAAATCCTGAACGTGAGAGTCATATCATGTCAAAAAGTCTGTCTATATCTGATTTTTCCGCAAGCCAAGGTGAGAGAGCGGTAGCACTTCCGCAGGCTGTGCCAAGCTTGAAAGCGTGTTCGTAGCCTTTTTTGTAGCCTGCAATGAAGCCTGCAAGCATGGAATCTCCCGCACCGACGGAGTTGACGGCTTTTCCGCCGACACAGGGCAGAAAATGCGCATTTTTGTCTTCGTCGATTAGTAAGGAGCCGTTTTCCGCCATGGAAACAAGCACGTTTTGAGCACCTAGGTCCTGTAATTTGCGTGCGTATTTTTCAATATCGGATAATTCTGTCAGAGCAACGCCGAATATTTCGGAAAGCTCAAAATTGTTAGGCTTGATAATGAACGGCTTGTATTTCAGTGTGTTCATAAGAAGGGAGCTTGACGCATCTACAGCAAATTTTATGTCCTTGCCCGATAAGCGTGCCATGATCTTTTCATAGATGTCGGACGGCATGGACGATGGTACGCTTCCTGCAAGTACAAGAATATCTCCGGAAGAAAGTGCGTCTAATTTTTTCATAAGCAAGTTTACAGCGCTGTCCGATATGTCGGGACCCTGACCGTTAAGCTCCGTTTCTTCACCTGCCTTTATTTTTACGTTTATACGTGAGCTGCCGTTTTCAAGATAAATGAAATCCGTGATAACGCCTTCCGAGCGAACACCTTTTTCGATTGCTTCTCCCGTAAATCCTGCGATAAATCCCAAAGCGGTAGATGGCTTTCCGAGTCTGCTTAAAATTATTGATACGTTTATACCCTTGCCGCCGATGTAAATTTCTTCGCCGCTGCTTCGGCATATGCTGCCTGCGGTAAGCTCAGAAAGCTTCATAACATAGTCTATTGCAGGGTTAAATGTAACTGTATATATCATAAAAAGCCTCCGTTTTATAGTGTATCAATACAACATAATATACCATATTGCAGAAATAATTTCAAGCGGTTTAAAAAAATTGCAGCAGCTATTGAAAAAAAGCTCGGAATGAGATATACTTATAAGAAATATATCTATGAAAGGTGATGTTTTATGAAATATACCAACCCGATTGTAAAAGGATTTTATCCCGACCCAAGTGTTTGCGAGGTGAACAGTAAATATTATATGGTGTGCAGCTCTTTTCAGTATTTCCCCGGAGTTCCGCTTTTTGAAAGTGATGACCTTGTAAATTGGAAACAGATAGGTCATGTGCTTACAAGAAAAACACAGGTGATGCTTGAGAAGATAAATAGTTCCGGCGGCGTTTTTGCACCAACGATAAGATATAATGACGGCAGATTTTATATGGTAACGACAAATGATACCACACATCAGAATTTTTATGTCTATACCGATGACATATACGGAGAGTGGTCGGATCCTATTTATATCGACCAGGGCGGAATAGACCCGTCACTGCTTTTTGAGAATGGCAAGACATATTTTATAAGTACCTGCGACGGCGGTATAATGCAGTGCGAGATAGATATAGAAAGCGGCAGAAAGCTTACCGAAAGTAAGTATATATGGCACGGCAGCGGAGGCAGATATATCGAAAGTCCGCATATGTATAAGATTGGCGAAAAATATCTTCTCATGGCTGCGGAAGGTGGTACTGAATACGGACATATGGTTACCTGCGCAATGGCTGATGACCCCTGGGGCAAGTTTGAAAGCTGTCCGTTCAATCCCGTGCTGACTAACAGAAATAAAGCTCCGTATATAATACAGGGAATAGGTCACGGTGATCTTGCTCAGGATAAAAATGGCAATTGGTTTATTCTTACACTTGGTTTTCGTCAGATAGGTATTTGGACCCCGTTTCACCATTTGGGCAGAGAGGTTTTCCTGACACCGATAGAGTTTGATGAAAACGGCTGGATAAAAGCGGGAAAAGACGGTACTACCGGTTTTGAATATGAGATCGACGGTGATTTTGTACAGGAATCAAAAACTTCCTATACCTTTGAAAATACCGATTGGAATATCGATTGGTGCTTTATGCGCCACCCGACGGAAGAGAATTATAAGCTTGATGATAATAAAGCTGTGCTGAAAGGTACGGAAATTACCTTGAATGAAGTTGATTCACCTACATTTATAGGTGTAAGGCAGCACGACTTTAATATGATGCTGACAGTTGATGTGAAAATGCTTGACGGAGGTACAGATGCGGTTGGCGGTGTGACGGTATATATGTCCGAAACGGCACATTACGATATTGTATTAAAGAAAACGGAAAACGGATATACCTGCGCATTGATTTTGAATGTTGGAAATATACATCATGTGCAGAATGAGATAACGGTGGATACCAATGCAGTAACGCTGAAAATACAAGCAGACAGTATGTGTTATAATTTTATGTGTGTGGTAAACGGTAAGGAAAAATATCTTGGAAATGCAATGTCTAAGTACCTTTCAAGTGAGGTGGCAGAAGGCTTTACGGGAGTTGTGAACGGACTTTTTGCCGTGAACGGTACAGCAGAGTTTACGGGATTTGAGATGAAATATTCGGATCGATGATGGAGGAGATTTTTATGGACGTTATGAAAAGAGCCCCTATGGGCTGGAACAGCTGGGATTGCTACGGTGCGGCTGTTGATGAGGAAACCGTGAGAAGAAATGCCGAGTTTATGGCGAAACATTTGAAAGAGTACGGCTGGGAGTATGTAACGGTGGATATTCAGTGGAGCGCACCGGATGCTAAAAATCATGAATATCAGCCGTTTACCGAGCTGTGTATGGACGAGTATTCAAGACTTGTTCCGTCCGAGAAAAGATTCCCGTCTGCGGCTGACGGAAAGGGCTTTGCTCCGCTTGCGGAATATGTCCATTCGCTTGGATTAAAGTTCGGCATACATATTATGCGCGGTATCCCAAGACAGGCAGTGCATAGAAATACAAAAATAAAAGGCAGCGATAGGACTGCACGTGAAATTGTCAAGACAGCAAGTATCTGTCATTGGAATACCGATATGTACGGCGTAGATACCGAAAAGGAAGGCGCAAAAGAATATTATGACAGCCTTTTTGAGCTATATGCTTCATGGGGCGTGGATTTTATTAAGTGTGATGATATAGCAAGGGAATTGCCTCATGAGGAAAGCGAACTGATAATGTTGAGCGATGCTTTGAAAAATTGCGGAAGAGATATGGTGCTTAGTTTGTCGCCGGGACCTGCTTTGCTTGAAAAGGCGGAGCTTTATAAGCAGACGGCAAATATGTGGAGGATCACCGATGATTTCTGGGATAAGTGGGAGCTGCTTTATGATATGTTTTTCAGAGCGGAAAAGTGGTGCACACATACGGGAGCAGGCGGATGGCCCGATGCTGATATGCTTCCGATAGGCGGTATATTGCAGGATTATGATAAAGCAAACCGTACTAAGTTTACAAAGCCTGAGCAGTATACAATGATGACACTGTGGAGTATTTTCCGTTCACCGTTGATAATAGGCGGCGATCTGACAACGTTTGACGATTTTACGATGAGTCTTGTTACCAATAAGGATATTCTGGATATGCATCTTAATGCAAGACATTCTCATCAGGTGTGGCGCAGGGAGATAAAAGGAACAGAACATATTTTGTGGACGGCTGTCAATGCGGAAGGCGGAATGTATGCTGCGGTTTTCAATACGGGAGATAAGGACAGCAGTATAGAAATTCCGCTTGCCGATATGGAAATTTATAAGCCTGCTTTGTTGAAGGAGCTATGGACAGTTAAGACGGAGGCTAATTGCAGTTCAATAAAAACGGAGATAGAATCTCACGGCGCAAGAGCATATCTTATAAAAACCGAATAATTCACGGCAGATAAAAGCAACTGCGGAGCGTGTTGGTACGTTTCGCAGTTGTTTTTATGTAATAATTCACAAATAATAAAAAAACAAACACAAAAAACTTGTTTTTTGATTAATAATGTGTTATAATAATTCAATAAGGACTTGCCTCGTTATTCAACGTGGGCAAGCCGCAGCGAAGCTGCAATGAAGTTTCAGTTGGGGATTGAACCCCAACTGAAACTGAATATGGAACCCGCCGCCTTAGAGGCGGGGGACATCTTGCCTAAGTTATATTTTAAGACGTAATTACTATGGGGTGAATGACATGGCTGTATTTTCAATGAAGAAATTAACTTCGGTTTTTGTCTTTGTTCTGTATTTTATAATGCTGATTTGTTTTATAACAACATTGAGTACAGATAAAATAAATGTCGCTGCAGTTATTGCAGCAGTAGTTTCATTGCTGGGTTATGGTCTGACGGTGTTCTGGAAAAAGATACCTGAGATCGCTGAAGCTTTTGCCGCAGCAGTGCTTTATATGGTGTGTTCGGCAATATATGTCCATATTACTGATAGCTTTACGGCATCCGGCGGCATTTTCCTTATGGTAATGTGTGTGCTTTCATTGTATGGTAAGGTATCGGTGAATATAGCGGCAACGGGAATTATGACAGCGTATCATTTGCTGTATTTCCTTGTGTTTGATAAACAGTTTTTCAGCCATATGTCACCTACGGAAATGTTTATTATGTTTGCACCGTATGTTGGTTCTTTTATAATAATAGCGCTTATAAGATTTAACGACAAAATGGCGGAGCTATCCGAGAAAAAGGCAAAGGAGGCTGCTGCGGCAGCACAGGCAAAGACGGATTTTCTGGCGAATATGTCACATGAAATAAGAACGCCTATGAACGCTATATATGGCATGGCGGAATTGCTTGCAAATTCAGATACAAGTCCTCAGCACAGGGAGTATATAAAAGTTATTCGCAATTCCTCCGAAAATCTTATAAGCATTATAAATGACGTGCTTGATTTTTCAAAGATCGAAGCAGGTAAGATGGATATAGTGGAAGTACCGTATAGCGTAAAGAGTATTGCCGATAATGTGGAGAGTATAGTTGCCCCTCGTGCGGCACAAAAAAATATTGCTTTGATAGTTTCTGTCGAGCCGACCATACCGAGCGAGCTGGTGGGCGATGAAGTCAAAATAAGACAGATACTTCTTAATCTTTTGAATAATGCCGTGAAGTTTACGGAAAGAGGAAGAATAAAGCTTTCAATAAGTATGGAAATGGGAAAATATCTTGATTCTTCAAAGGTCAAGCTCGTTTTTGCCGTTTCCGATACAGGTATAGGCATAAAACCCGAGGATCTGCAAAAGCTGTTTTCTACATTTTCACAGGTCGATACGAAAAGAAACAGAAATATCGAGGGAACTGGACTCGGTCTTAGTATTTCCATGAATCTGGCACGTATGATGAACGGTACTATAACAGTTGAAAGCGAGTACGGAGCAGGTTCTACATTTTACTTTACAGTGGAACAGGTCGTCAGCAATAATACACCTACGGCATATATACAGCCTCAGCTCAGAAAGAGCATGTCCGTGTATATTTTTGAGCCGAATATATTCCTTAGGGATGATATGGAAAAGGATTGTCATGCTTTGGGGATAGAGCCTAAGTTTGTAGAAAATATACGCAGTATACATAATGAAATGGGACAGGAAAAAGCAATTTTGATATTTGACTATGCTGAAGGCATTATCCGTTATGAAAATATAAAAGCGCAGTTCCCTAATGTTATTCCGATAGCGGCAGTGGGAATGAATGAGGTATTTGATGAAGAAAAATATCCGTATCTGCGTTATTTTATAAAGCCCATTACGGTTTATTCAATTGCCGAAATGTTTGTTTCACCGCAAAAAACGGAAGAAAAGCCGGAGCAGGATAATGAGATAAAAATGTTCTGCGCACCGGAAGCGAGAATTATGATAGTTGATGATAATGTAACAAATCTTCAGGTCGCAGAAAGTCTGATAAAGCCGTATAATACGGAGATAGTCTGCGCACACAGCGGAAATGAAGCAATACGAATATTCCGTGGTGAGAAGAAGTTTGACCTTATTTTTATGGATCATATGATGCCTCAGTTAGACGGCGTGGATACGGTCAAGTTTATTCGTTCGCTTGGTACGGATTATGCAAAAAATGTGCCGATAGTTGCGTTGACTGCAAATGTTGTTAAGGGCGTTGAGGAACTGTTTTATTCGGCAGGTATGAATGATTTTATACCCAAACCGATAGATATCAATAAGCTGCATAATGTTATGAAAAAATGGATACCTGGGGAAAAACAGGTCGATTTTGAAGAAGTGCCGGATGATTACGATTCGTCGGATATTGATTGTAATGATATATTTCCGAAGAAATCAAAGATTGATTATAGACGAGGTATAGAAAGCGTCTATAATAAACCGAAAGCGTATATAGGTATTTTGAAGTCATTTGTAACGCTTGATGCCCCGATGGTTCTGGAGCGTGCATTGAAAGAACGTGATATAAAAAATTATACGATAACCGTTCACGGCGTAAAAAGTGCGGCGGCAAATATAGGTGCGGAGGAGCTTTCTGAAGAGGCAAGGCTGCTTGAAGTTGCCGGCAAGAATGGGAATTATGATTATATATATCATGAGCATGAGAAGTTTTTGCGTGATTATAAAATGATAATAGAAGAAATTTCCGGAGTCATAGCACGCTATGAAGGAGTGATGTTTGATGACGGTGGAAAGAATTATACCCATGCGGAAACTGAAGCTATGCTGAACAGTCTGCTTGAAGCCGTTAAGAATATGGATGCGGCATCTTCCGAGGAGATTACCGATAATTTAAGAGGAGCAGACCTTGGAAATGCGGCAGAATATGTAGAAAAAGCTATCCGTTATATAAGCGGATATGATTTTGACGAAGCGGAAGAAAGTATAGTAAAGGCTATTGAAAAATTCCATAAAATAAACTGACATGAGAAAATGACAATGAATCTCGGAGGTAAGCGGTAAAATGAAACAGATATTGATCGTTGACGATATGCCTGCAAACCTTGAGTTTGCGGTGGGACTGCTTAAGGATACCTATAAGGTGGCGGCGGCAAAATCGGGAGCAAAGGCTATTGCGTATATGGAAAGGAATCATCCGGATCTTATTCTGCTTGACGTAAATATGCCGGAGATGGATGGCTTTGAAACCATAAAGCATATAAAAAGCAATCCGGAAACTGCCGATATACCGGTAATTTTTCTTACGGCAGACGGCGATACAAAGTTAGAGCTTAAAGGCTTGCAGTGCGGAGCGGTAGATTTTATCGCAAAGCCGTTTGAGCCTGAAATAATGCGTATGAGGATAAGTACGCAGATAGAGCTTTATGATTATCGTACAAACCTTGAAAAGATTGTAAAAGAGAAAACCAAAGTTATAGAAACATTGCTTGATATTATGTCAAGAAGCTTTGCGGAGCTTGTTGAACACCGTGACGGAACAACGGGCGGTCATATTAAGAATACAACAAAGTATGTGAAGATACTTGTTGAGCGTATGAAGAAGCATCATAAGTATGCGGAAGTGTTCACCGATGAGTATGTGAAAAATTTATGTCGGGCAGCACCACTGCATGATGTCGGAAAGATAGCGATAGAGGATAATGTTTTGAGAAAAGCATCCTGCCTTGACGAGTCCGAAATGGAGTATATGAAAATGCATTCCGAGATAGGTGCACGTACATTTGAGCATATACTTAATGAACTTAGCGATAACGGCATAAGCTCGGGCAATGAGGTCGATTTTATAGAAATTGCATTGGAGATGGCTTATTATCATCATGAAAAGTGGAATGGCAAGGGAGGTTATCCGAAAGGACTTGCCGGAGAGGATATCCCATTGCCTGCAAGAATACTTGCCATTGCGGATGTGTATGATGCACTTACTTCCGAAAGACCGTATAAGACGGCGTATTCACACGAAAAGGCAATGCAGATAATAAGCAATGGAAAGGGCGAAGTGTTTGATCCGGATATTACCGATATATTTATTGCGGCGTCCGATGAACTGAAAAAATGTCTTGATGAAAAAAATAGAATTTGATTTAAATACCTGTACTTCTGTTTTAAAAGTGCAGGTATTTTTTTAAAAGAATATAAAAAATATGCAAATATGTACTTGAATTGGCAGATATAATATGATATAATATTAAACACTGACGTTGACTTAAAGGTCAATGAGGTTATCAGTTTTTATCTGAAAGGAAGATTTGAATGAAAATAAGCTTTTCAACTTTGGCGTGTCCTGATTTTTCGTGGACGGATATTTATTCTATGGCAAAGGATCTTGGTTTTAACGGTATTGAGATCAGAGGCTTGGGAAGTGATATTTTTGCTGTAAAGGCACGTCCGTTTACAGATGAGCAGCTGCCTAAAACGATGAAAAAACTTAATGATCTTCATATAGAGATACCATGTTTTTCATCTGGCTGCTGTATAAAATTTGAGGATAAGCTTGAAGAAAATCTTAAAGAAATTTCACAGTATATAGACCTTGCCGAAAAAACAGGCTCACCTTATGTACGTATACTCGGAGACCTTCACCCTGAAGCAGAGGGCGAAGTGGATGACGAGATCGTTATAGCAGGACTGAAAAAAGTTGCCGAGATAGCAGAGAAAAGTACGGTTGAAGTCCTTGTTGAAACAAACGGTGTTTATGCCGATACAAAGCGTTTGAGAAATGTCCTCGATGCGGTTAACAGCCGTTCCGTTGCAGCTTTGTGGGATATGAACCACCCATATCGCTATATGAACGAGGAACCGGAAACAACGGTAGTAAATCTCGGTCAGTATATAAAGTTTGTTCATGTTAAGGACAGTGTTGTGAATGAAGACGGTACTCTTACATATAAAATGATGGGCGAGGGAACAATGCCTCTTGAAAGAATGTTCAAGGCTCTTAAGGATAGAGGATATGACGGATATATCTCTCTTGAATGGGTAAAGAGATGGGCAAGACAGCTTTCCGATGCAGGTATCGTGTTCCCGCAGTTTGCAAACTTCATGAAGCCTTATGTAAGCCATCATAAGCATCCTCTTCAGGAAAATCTCCGCAAAAATGGCAGCTATCCCTGGCCGAAGGAAAGACTTATTGATTATACTTTCCCCGATGTTCTTGACCGTATATGCGAGGAGTTCCCGAAACAGTATGCGTTCAGATATACGGAGCTTGATTATACAAGAACATATCCGCAGTTCCGTGATGATGTAGACAGCTTTGCACGTTCGCTTATTGCAATGGGCGTTAAGAAGGGCGACCATGTTGCAATATGGGCAACCAATGTTCCTGCATGGTATATTACATTCTGGGCAACTACAAAGATTGGTGCTGTGCTTGTTACCGTAAATACGGGATATAAGATACACGAAGCGGAGTACCTGCTGAAGCAGTCGGATACACATACTCTGGTAATGATAGATAAGCTTAAGGATTCCAATTATGTTGAGATAATAAAAGAGCTTTGTCCCGAGCTTGAAACCTGTGAGCCGGGTCAGCTTGAATCCAAGAAATTGCCTATGCTGAAAAATATCATTACAGTTGAAAGCAGACAGAAGGGCTGCTATACATGGGACGAGGCTATTGAGCTTGGAAAAACGGTATCTCTTTCCGAGGTTGAGGAGCGCAGACGCAGCATTGATAAAAATGATGTATGTAATATGCAGTATACGTCCGGTACAACAGGTTTCCCGAAGGGTGTAATGCTTACACACTATAATGTTGTAAATAACGGTAAGGCAATAGGCGACTGCATGGATCTGTCGACTGCCGATAAGATGATGATACAGGTTCCGATGTTCCATTGCTTTGGAATGGTTCTTGCAATGACAGCATCGATGACGCATGGTACAACAATGTGTCCGATCACGGCATTTTCACCGAGAAAGGGTCTTGATTGTATTAATAAGGAACAGATCACAGCTTTCCATGGCGTACCTACAATGTTTATTGCAATGCTGGAGCATGAAAATTTCAGCAAAACGGATTTCTCACATATGAGAACAGGTATTATGGCAGGTTCTCCGTGTCCTATAAAGGTTATGGAGGACGTTATTGAGAAGATGCATATGTCCGAGATTTGTATTACATACGGTCAGACGGAAGCATCACCCGGCTGTACAATGAGTAAGACTACGGATAGTATTGAAGCACGTGTAAATACCGTAGGTGCAGCAATGTTCGGAGTTGAATGTAAGATAGTAGACCCTGAAACAGGTAAGGATCTGCCTGATAATGTGGATGGTGAATTTGTTGCAAGAGGCTATAATATCATGAAGGGATACTATAAAATGCCCGAAGCGACAGCAGCCGCAATTGATGAGAATGGATGGCTGCATACGGGTGACCTTGCAAGACGTCTGCCTGATGGATACTATAAGATAACAGGACGTATCAAGGACATGATAATCCGTGGCGGTGAGAATATTTATCCCAAGGAGATAGAAGACTTTATTTATACTTATCCGAAGGTAAAGGACGTGCAGGTTATAGGTGTTCCGAGCGAAGCATACGGCGAAGAGATAATGGCTTGCATTATACTTAAAGAGGGCGAGGAGTGTACTGCGGACGAGATCAAAAAGTATGTTCTGGATCATATGGCAAAGCATAAGGTTCCGTCATATGTTGATTTTGTGGATTCATTCCCGATGAATGCTGCAGGAAAGATACTTAAATACAAAATGCGTGAAGAGGCAGTTGAAAAGCTTAACCTCCAGAATGCAAACAGTATTGAAACTGCATAATTTTGATATTGAAATAATAGGCTGTTGCGAGAGCGATAG
>CASFZT010000046.1 GCA_949299215.1 uncultured Ruminococcus sp. | reverse complement strand
GGCAGGGCAAGCTTTTTAAATTCCTCCAGCGGCAATCTCTTTATCCACTCAAAATTAATGGCTTTCATCTTTACGGGGTCAAATATCGCAGGCGCTTTTGACAAGCCGTGAATATCAAATTCCTCGACAAGCTCGTCCAATGTAAATATCTCCTGCTCGCCCTTCGGAGCCCAGCCTAAAAGGGCGATATAATTAAGGATAGCAGGAATATAATATCCCGCTTTGACAAAATCTCCAAAATATGCATCGCCGTCACGCTTTGAAAGCTTATGCGTTGCATCTCTCATAATATGCTCGACATGAATATAGCATGGTACTTCCCAACCGAATGCCTCATAAAGAAGATTATACTTCGGTGCAGAGGAAAGATACTCGTTTCCTCTTACAACGTGTGTAATTCCCATAAGATGGTCGTCCACAACATTTGCAAAATTATATGTCGGCATACCGTCTGCCTTAATAAGTATCTGATCGTCAAGGTCTGCGTTCGGAACGGTAATATCTCCGTAAAGCTCGTCATGGAAGGCCGTTGTTCCTTCAAGCGGCACTTTCTGTCTGATAACATACGGTGTGCCTGCGTCAAGAAGCTTTTTCACCTCGTCCTCGGACAGCTCACGGCAATGCCTGTCATAGGTCGGGGTAATGCCCTTTGCTTTCTGCTCCTCATGAACCTGTTCCATGCGTTCCTTTGTGCAGAAGCAATAATATGCCTTGCCCATTTTCACAAGCTCTTCCGCATACGATTTGAATATTCCCATTCTTTCGGATTGGATATAAGGACCTACGGGACCTCCAATATCCGGACCCTCGTCCCAGTTAAGTCCGCACACTCTCAATGTATCATAAATAACGTCCGTTGCACCCTCTACATATCTGCCCTGGTCGGTATCCTCAATTCTGAGAATGAATTTGCCGCCGTACTTCTTTGCAATAATATATGTGTACAAAGCGGTGCGCAGATTTCCTATATGCATAAAACCGGTAGGACTCGGTGCAAATCTCGTTCTTACATTTTCTGTTTTCATTCATCAACATTCCTTTCCAAAGAATTTTCCGCACATTTATCACGGTAATAAAGATATTTTCCGTCCGGTATTGCCGCACATTCCTCAACATCAAGCTTTATTCTTTCGGCAAGTTCGTCTATACTGTCAAACTTTTTCTCGGGACGTATAAAGCTTACAAGTGACAGCTTAACCGTTTCGCCGTAAAGATCTCCGTCAAATCCTACTATATATGTTTCAGCAAGCGGCACAGAAGTATTCCCAACCGTCGGCTTCATTCCGATATTGGTAACTCCTCTGTAAACACGTCCCATAAACTCGACCTTTGACGCATACACGCCGAATTTCGGCACGACCTGCTTTTTTGAAAGATACTGGTTTATTGTCGGAAAGTTTATGGTTCTTCCTATCTGCTGACCATACGCCACAGGCATTTTCATCTGATACTGATATCCAAGCAGTTGATTTGCCTCTTCTATTTTTCCATCCTTTATAAGCTGTCTTATCATTGTGGAGGAAATGCGCACACCCTGTGTTTCTATAACAGGCGGCACTACATTCACCGTTATTCCTCTTTTTCTGCAAAGCCTGTCCAGCTCGTTAACATCTCCTGCGGCATATTTTCCAAACCGAAAATCCTCGCCGCATATAACAAACCTTGCCGTCAGCTTATCACACAATACCAACTCCACAAATTCCTCTGCCGAAAGATTCTTAAAGTTCATAAAATCGGGAGAGTATATGTACTTAACGCCCAGACTTTCTATCATTTCCCTTTTAAGCTCTTTAGACAGCAGCCATTCTACTCCGTTATTGCCCTTTGACGTGACCGTATCCGTTTCAAATGTAAAAACCGCAGGTTCTATCCATGCGTTTCTCTGTGCAATATCTATCGCATAACGTATAACGGTACGATGTCCGTAATGTACTCCGTCAAACAATCCCATTGCAACTGCCGTAGAATTTGCAGGAACTTCATTTGTACCCGTCAGATCTATCGTAAAATCACCTTCTAAAAGTTCTTATCTACGAAAAATTCGCCGCTTTCATAATTTACGCCTGCCAGTCCGATAAATTCTCCGTCCGCTCCGTAAACACGGTATTTATCGTCTTTTCTGCCGTCAAAAGCCGCTTTCATTTTATTTATATCTAACCGCACTCCGTTTTTGTACAATCTTTCCTGATGCGGATTAAGCTTTACCGCATGAAGATATCCGAAAACATCGTCTATCGGACGCAGATATTTTTCTGCCGACACGCCATAGTTTGCAAGCTTTTGCAGATCTTCAAGCGTAACGCAGTCCTCCAGCGAAAAACCGCACGCTTTTGTCCGCACAAGGCTTGTCATTACTCCTCCGCAGCCAAGCGTATCTCCTACATCATTTATCAGGGTACGGATATATGTTCCCTTTGAACAGGATATTTCAAGGCTGCCGCTGCACGTACCCTCGTCATATTCAAGCAGCTCCAGTGAAAACACGGTCACAGGACGAGGTTCACGTTCAACTACCACACCCTGCCTTGCAAGGTCATAAAGCCTTTGTCCGTTTATCATAACGGCAGAATACATAGGCGGTACCTGCATAATATCTCCTACAAATCCGCCAAGTGCATCTTTTACCTGCTCCGCAGTTATATCGGCTGCACTTTTACCCTCGCTTACCGTACCGTAAATATCCTGTGTATCCGAAACAAGTCCCAGCTTAAAGCCTGCACGATATACCTTATCCCTGTCCGGAAGAATATCGCACGCCTTTGTTGCACGTCCGACAAAAACAGGAAGTACGCCTGTTGCCATCGGGTCAAGCGTACCTGCGTGTCCAAGACGCTTTACACGCATTATCCCTCTCATCTTTGCTATAACATCAAATGATGTAAACTCGGGAGGCTTGTTCACGCATATTATTCCGTTCAGGTTATCATTTAAGCCAGCCATAAGTCTATTCCCAAAGCCGGCGCAACCGCCGAAAGAAGCTTTAATTTTACATCTTCAAGCTTGCCCTCCACAACACAGCCTGCGGCTTTTGTATGACCGCCGCCGCCGAGCTTTTGGCAAATTGCCGATACGTCAATATCTCCCGTTGCTCTCATGGATACTTTATATTTATTCTCGTCCTTCTGACGTATAGTAATTCCGACTTCTATCGTTTGCAGAAGAGTTGTAAGAGCGGTCATTCCCTCAAACTCCTCATCGGGCAGACCTGCTCTTTTCATATCGTCAAGTGTTACGGCAGCAATAGCGCACTTGTCGTCAAGATAATATTCCATTGTATTCAGCACATGCTGTTCGATCTTTATACGCGCCTTGCTTTTTATATCAAACATACGGCGGTTTATTTCGGCAGCAGGAATATCATAAGTCATAAGCTCTGCAGCCGCAAGATGTGTTTTTGAAGAGGTACATGAAAATTTAAAGCAGCCTGTGTCCGTAACTATTGCTGTATAAAGGCACTGTGCTATCATACTGTCGAGCTGTACAAGTCCCACAGCCTTTACAAGCTGATATATCACCTGAGCAGCCGCAGCCGCTTCAGGCTCAAGCAGCGTCCTTTTTGCATACTCCGTATTTGAAACATGGTGGTCTATGCAAAGCTCAACATAATCCCCGTACTGCACAAGCTTGCTGCCAAGCAGCTTTGTATCCGCCAGATCGACCGAAATTATTGTATCGGGATTAAATTTCTGCGGTGTATAATTTAAATACATATAATCATACTTTGCAGGAAAATTGTCCGTACAAAGCACATTCGCATTCTTTCCCATCTTTCTCAATATATAGCAAAGACCAAAGCCGCTGCCTATTGCATCACCGTCGGGAGAGGTATGCAGAAGTATATAATAATTACCGTGACTTCTCAGAAATTCAGCTGCTTCCTTATAATCTATAAGCAAATAATCACATCCTTACTTATTCAGACTTATCTTCGTCATCGGAATCATGAAGAATATCATTGAGCATTTTAGATATCTCCGCAGAGCGTTCTATCGAATTATCGGCTATAAAATGAAGCTCGGGACTTTTTCTGATATGCAGATTATTTGCTATCTCACGTCTCATCATACCTGACGCACTCTGAAGTCCCTTTACTGCCTCTTCTGCGGCTTCTATCCCATTAAAGCTTGAAATATACACCTTGCAGTGCGAGCCGTCTCCCGAAAGCTCTACTCTTACAACGGACACTGTCATTGCGTCCACTCTTGGGTCTTTTACCCTTTCACGGATAAGTCCTGCTATCTCACGCATTATATCTTCTGAAAGACGTCTATTTTTAAAATTAGGCATAAATACTCTCCGTTCCGTGCAAAAAAATCACATCTGCCGTCCTCTGCACACAGACGGCTTTTCAAGCACTGCACATATCCGCACGGTGCTGTATTGTTATTATTCGGGTCTGTACTCTTCCATATAGTATGCTTCAAAGATATCGCCCTGTTTTACATCATTGAACTTTTCAAGAGTAATACCGCACTCATATCCTTCAGCAACTTCCTTAACGTCATCTTTAAAACGCTTGAGGCTGGACATCTTATCATCTGCAATGATAATACCGTCACGTACAACACGTATCTCGGCATTCCTTGTAATCTTGCCGTTAAGAACATACGCACCCGAAACCGTACCTACATTTGATATCTTATATACCTGACGCACTTCAACACGTCCGAGGCTTACCTCTCTGAACTTAGGTGCAAGCATACCCTTCATAGCCGTGGTAATTTCTTCGATAGCGTCATAAATGATTCTATAAAGACGGATATCAACACCGTCACGCTCTGCATTATCGGCAGCAACCGGATCGGGACGTACATTAAAGCCTACGATAATTGCATTTGATGCATTTGCAAGCATAACATCGCTCTCGGAAACTGCACCTACACCGCCGTGGATAACCTTTACCCTTACTTCATCATTGCTGAGCTTTTCAAGTGACTGCTTTACAGCTTCAACGGAACCCTGTACGTCTGCCTTTACGATAATAGGCAGCTCCTTTATCTCGCCCTGTTCGATCTGGCTGAAAAGATTATCAAGCGTAACCTTCTGATACTGCTTGAACTGCTCCTGCTTAGCCTCGTGCTTTCTCTGCTCAACAAGCTCTCTTGCAAGACGTTCGTCCTCAACTGCGTTAAATGTATCACCCGCAGCGGGAACTTCCGCAAGACCGGTAATTTCAACAGGGTAAGACGGACCTGCTTCGGTAACGATCTCGCCCTTGTCATTTGTCATTACACGCACACGGCCAACCGCCGTACCTGCAATAATAATATCTCCAGTGTGAAGTGTACCCTTCTGCACAAGAAGAGTTGCAATAGGACCTCTGCCCTTATCAAGTCTTGCTTCAATAACTGCGCCCTTTGCAAGTCTGTCGGGATTAGCCTTGAATTCGGAAACCTCCGCAACAAGCAGAACATTCTCCAAAAGCTCGTCAATACCCTCGCCTGTTTTTGCCGAAACGGGAACGCAGATAACATCGCCGCCCCATTCTTCGACAACAAGACCATGCTCGGTAAGCTGCTGCTTTATATTTTCGGGATTTGCGCCGACCTTATCCATCTTATTGATAGCAACGATAATTGAAACTCCGGCAGCCTTTGCGTGGTTTATCGCTTCAATTGTCTGCGGCATGATACCGTCGTCCGCAGCAACAACAAGAATTGCAATATCCGTAATAGACGCACCTCTTGCTCTCATTGCGGTAAATGCTTCATGTCCCGGAGTATCAAGGAAAGTAATATCCTTGCCGTTATAATTAACTCTGTACGCACCGATATGCTGTGTGATACCGCCTGCTTCGGTAGAAGTAACATTTGCATTTCTTATCTTATCAAGAAGAGAAGTTTTACCGTGGTCAACATGACCCATAACAACAACTACAGGTGCTCTTTCAACGCCCTCGCCGTCGTCATCAGAATCGTCAATAAGACGCTCTTCGATCGTGATTATAACTTCCTTTTCGACCTTTGCGCCAAGCTCTTCGGCAACAAGTGAAGCCGTATCAAAATCAATCACCTGATTGATCGTGCACATTTCTCCCAGACCCATAAGCTTCTTGATTACCTCGGTAGCAGTTACCTTAAGTCTTGAAGCAAGCTCGGAAATGACTATCTCATCGGGAATGAGAACTTTAAGCTGCTGCTTTCTTGCTCTTTCAAGCTCAAGACGGCGAAGCTTTTCGGTTTCTGTCTCCTTTTTGGTAGAATACTGCTGGCTCTTTCTCTGCTGAGATTTCTGTGTAAGCTTCTGCTTCTTTGAGAAATTGTCCTTATGCTTTCCGTTCGGCAGAGGAGCGATATTTTCGTATTTTTCGTTATACTTATCCATCTCGACATAAGAGCCTCTTGTATCGACCTTATGAATCTTCTTATCGGTCACGCTGTCGGACGACGCATCGGAAAATTTAATATCGAGCTTTGTTTTATTTGAAGACTGCTCCTGCTTTTTCTGTTCCGGCTTTTCATTCTTCTTTAGCTTGCCTTCGTTTGCCTTAAGGACCTGCTGTGCATTAAACCGGTCATTCTTATTCTGTGGCTGATTGTTCTTTGGTGCGGCAGGCTGCTTAGGCTTAGCTTCCGCCTTTGTCTTTTCTTCTGTCTTCACCTGCTCCTTGGGTGTTTCAGCCTTTACACCCTTCTTAGGCTCGGGCTTTGCTTCTGCTTTTGTTTCCTGCTTTTCTTCCTTAACGGCAGTCTTTTTAGATGCGGACCTCTTCTCCGTAGCTTTCTTGGGTGCAGGCTTTTTCTCCGTCTTTTCTGCCTTCTCCGGTTTTTCTTCCTTTGCGGCAGGCGCAGATTCGTTTCTTGAAGCAAAATACTCGTCGAAATTTGCCACCTGATTATTTTGTGTAAAATATTCAAGAATATAATTCATTTCATCGTTTGTGATATTTGCTGTCGGCTTCTTCACAACATCAAGCTTATCCTTGATAAAATCAATAAGCTCCTGGTTTGATATACCGAGATTCTTCGCAACATCGTTAAGTTTATTTTTTACCTGTTGTTTAGCATTACTCATAGGCTTTATTACCTCCATTACCTTTGATCGGACGCACTTGCTATTTCTGCCGCCCTTTTGGCAAATCCGCTGTCACATACTGCGATAACGCCTGCCCGTTTTCCTATACCATAATGAAAATCGTCCATCTTACAGTTTGTTTTTACCGTTTCAACGCCCGATTTCTGTGCAAAAAACCTGACTTCCTTTTCCGTTTTTGCAGAAACATCTTCCGCAAGAAGTATCACATACGCTTTCTTCTTCTCCGCAGCCTCTTTTGCCGCATCAAAACCGATAACCATTCTTCCCGCACGTCTGCACATGGAAAGCAGATTTATAAGATCACTGTTCATTCGCCGAAAGCTCACCCTCCATTTTGTCATAGACCTCTTCCTCTATCTTGCAGGAAAAGGCTTTTTCAAACCGCCTTGCTTTACGTGCCTTTTCAAAACATTCGCAGGATCTGCATATGTATGCTCCCCTGCCCGATTTCTTTCCCGTAAGGTCCAAAGAAACCTCTCCCTCCGGAGACTTCACTACTCTGATAAGAGTTTTCTTAGGCTTCATCTCACCGCAGCCGAGGCACATACGCATCGGTATTTTCTTTACTCCAGCCATAAACGCTCCATCCTTATTCTATCGGATTTTCGGGCTTTATATCCACCTTGCACATTGTAAGTCTTGCCGCAAGCTTTGCGTTCTGACCCTTATTTCCTATTGCAAGTGAAAGCTGATTGTTAGGTACTGTTACCGTACACTTCTTATCCTTCTTTTCGGGATTTTCAGCGTTGTCGATCTCCTCCGTCGTTACACTCAGAACGGTTGCAGGTGCAAGTGCATGAGCAATATAAACGGACAGGTCTTCATCATAAACAATAATATCTATCTTCTCACCGTTAAGCTCTTCAACTATCTTTTCTATTCTTGAGTGCTTAGGACCGATACAAGCGCCAACGGGGTCTACATTCGGGTCCTTGGTGGAAACTGCTATCTTTGTTCTTGAGCCGGCTTCTCTTGCTATACCCTTTATCTCGACTGTACCGTCATAAATTTCGGGTATTTCAAGCTCAAACAAGCGCTTGACAAGCTCATTGCAGCGGCGTGATACCTTTACCATCGGCTTCTTTTCGGAAACCTGTGCTTTTTTATCCGCTACGGCAGTTATTGAAACATATACCTTAATTATCTGACCTTCTTTAAGCACCTCTCCGGGTATCTGATCATTTCTGTGGAAGTATATCTCATTCTTATCAATCGTGATGACCGCATTTCCCGTTTCCGGCTCAACCTTCTGCACCACCGCCGAAACCGCTTCCTTATCCTTATCCTTGAACTGATTGATAAGCTTATCTCTTTCAAATATCTTTATATCTCTGTGTATGGTCTGCTTGGCGCTTTGTGCGGCAACACGGCCTATCTTTTCAATGGAAAGCTTGAACGGGACTCTGTCGCCGAGCTGTGCGTTCGGATCACAGACCGCTCTTGCCTCGTCAATATTTATTTCGTTCATATCAATAGGCTCATCATCAACTACAGTACGCAGTACGCAGATATCAAAGATATTATTTTCCGGATCGATATTTACGAGCAGGTCATCATAATCATCATATTCTTTCTTTACTGCTCTGAGAATAGCGTCCTGTATTTTTTCAACCAGCATTTCGACCGATACGGAGTTTTCTTCGGCAAGCTGTTCAATTGCCGCAAAAAACTCCTTTGTCATTGCCTGTTCCTTGTTTTCGCCTTTAGACTTTGCATTCTTTCTCATTTTTTCGGTATCCTCCTGAAATTTTTATTCATCATCAAATATATCTTCATCATCATACAGCCGGACATAAGCTGTTTCGGCAAGCTTTACGATTCTTTCCTCGCCGTCCGCCTCAACTTTTATACTGTCCTTGCTGTATTCTTTAAGCTGTGCAATTATTTCTTTCTCGCCGTCGCTTGTTTCTCTTATAAAACGTATTCTTACCGGACAATCCATACAGCATTCAAAATGTTCTGCCGTTTTAAGCTCTCTTCCCAACCCCGGCGAACCCACTTCAAGAATATAGCTCTGTTCAATAGGGTCGATATCATCAAGAAGCTTTGACAAAGGTCTTGTAACATTTTCACAGTCTTCTATCCCCGGCATACTTCCATCGCTTTTATCTATAAAGACTCTTAAATACCAGTAAGCGCCCTCCTTTTCAAAAGTGATGTCCCACAAAAGCAAATCAAGTTCGTCTGTAATGGGCTTTACCAGCTCATACACCTTTTCGACCGTACTTTTGCCTTTGCCGCTTTTTGCATTTTTGTTAGATGCCATTCGATCAATCCTCCGATAAAAAATGTCCATACAAACACAAAAGACCGGATTGCTCCAGCCTTTCTTCCTCAATAATCTTAATGCTGATATTATTATAACACATCTTATCCGAAATTGCAAGCATTTTTTAAACATATCCAAAAATTTCACATTTAACCCATATTTATATCAACACAAACGACTTTTTCATTAAAAACACATTCAGAAAGCGCAGCCGCAGTTATAATATAACTCTTATCTTCATATGTAATTTTTTCGGATATATGCAAGATGCCATGACTTTCCTCTGCGGTATAATTTTTAAAAGAAGTTGAAAGTCCTCTGCCGAGCGCTTTTCCGCAAGCCTCCTTGAACGTCCACACTCTCATAAAATACTCCGCCTTAAACTCCCCCTCCGCAGATTCGAAAATTTGTCTTTCACTGTCGGAAAATATTTTTCTTACCGCACCTCCGCTCATTCTGCCGATCTGCTCGCAATCCACGCCTATTTCATATTTTGCAAAAGCACACACCGCCATTCCCGTACAATGGCTTATATTAAAATAATATCCGCAATTCTCAAAATACGGTTTGCCATACTTGTTTTTATATATCTGCGGCATTTCCTTATCCTTATTTTCTATTTTCCACGCATATTCAAGCAGTTTTCTCGAAACTTCCCTCTCGCAGTTTTTACTCACAAATGAATAATATATCAATTTTATTTCTCTCCTATAAAAATCAACGCCGCATATAAAAATGCGGCGCCTCGATAACATCAATTAAAACAATGTAGTTACAAAAATAAGTGCTTTCTTTGTCATACCTGTGATCTGAACATCACCCGCAAGTATATCTGCAAGCTTGAGCTTACCGTCAAGAAGCTTTACAAACTCGTCTGTGTCGATCCTTACGTTTACATCATAATCATCGTACTTGTAAGGCTCAACGTCGATCTTCTTATCATGAATATTAATGTAGAATATGCCCTCAACTGTGCCGTAAAGCTCAATATTAACAGCAATAGGAAGCTTTACATTAGCCACATTCTTGGATGTGATCTTTTCCTTTGCCTTGATAACAACGTCGTCATATGATATCTTCTTTGCAGTCTTCTTGGAAGCAGGCTTCTTTGCTGCGGTCTTCTTTTCTGCCGTTTTCTTAGCAGCAGGCTTCTTTGCGGCAGGTTTCTTTTCCGCAGTCTTCTTAGCTGCAGGCTTTTTTGCTGCAGGCTTCTTCTCTTCTGCCTTTACAGCCTCATCAGCAGGAGCTTCGTTTTTTACTTCTTCCGCAGCTGCGGTAACAACGGGTTCTTTTACTTCAGCAGGTGTCTTTTTTGAAGTTGCCATAACATATTCCTCCATGTTTTTAATTATGTGCGGCGCTCATATACACCGCTCTGATTTAACATAACATTCCAGGGCATCGCCCCGTCATTTAACAAACGACTTGGGCGTTAGCCCCTTAGGGTTTCAGTGGGGGATTGTGTCCCACACTGAAAGACTGAGATGGACCCAGCCACCTTAGAGGAGGGGGACATCAAGTCGTGGTTATAACAGAGGTCATAAAAAATTAACCGCCCTGCAATTGCTGTTGATAACATTATACATTTATATTTAATAAAAGTCAACATTATATGGAAATTATCTAAAAAAAAGCTAAAAACATACTTTTAACATACTGTTAATTAATGCAATTTGCACTTAAATGCTGCGTTTTTTTATATAAAACCTTGCTTTTACGGAATAACCTGCTTAAATTATTTTGCAAAACACTTGATTTGAGATTTGCGTTATGATATAATATTTAAGGTAATACCGCACAAAGTCCGCTTTACAGATTTGTACGAAATCTGCTTGCATATTTTTTATTCAATAAGGGGCATCGCCCCGTCATTTAACAAACGACTTGGGCGTTAGCCCCTTAGGGTTTCAGTGGGGGATTGTGTCCCACACTGAAAGACTGAGAT
>CASFZT010000045.1 GCA_949299215.1 uncultured Ruminococcus sp. | reverse complement strand
CGCCTTATAATGCAACGGCGACTCAAAAGCTTTTGAATAATTTAATTCCGATTGTCGGAAAAGCTAATCTTGACGAGTTTGCGATGGGATCTTCAAATGAAAACTCTGCTTTCAAAAAGGTTCACAATCCGTGGAATTTAAATAAAGTTCCGGGCGGTTCATCTGGAGGTTCAGCTGCTTCGGTTGCTTCTTGTGAGGCGACTCTTGCGCTCGGTTCTGATACAGGCGGCAGTATTAGGCTTCCTGCAAGCTTCTGTGGAATTGTAGGAATGAAGCCGACATATGGAAAAGTTTCAAGGTATGGACTTATTGCATTTGCATCATCTCTCGATCAGATTGGTCCTTTTGCAAGAACAGTCGAAGATGCAGCGGCTCTTCTTGAGGTAATTTCAGGGTACGATAAACATGATTCTACTTCACTTAAACTTCCTGTAGAAAATTATAGAAACAGCCTGAATAACGACATTAAGGGAATGAAAATAGGTGTTGGTGCGGTAAGCGGCATCATAACCATGGGACAGATGATATGCTGTATATACATGGTAAGAGCGGATTACAAATGCGGATGGTATGTATCGCTTTTTCTTGTGATAATATCAATTCTCAACACATTTTCTGCCATTATTCAAAACCACTCTCTTGAAGCACTCCCGGGAATTATAATGCACATCGGCTCGGTTATCGTTGCTACCATAATCCATATAATGTTCAAAAAGATTGAAGATAACGAAAATCAGCTTCTTCACCGTGCGATAACAGACCCTCTTACCGGACTTTATAACAGAAGCGCACTGAATAAATTCATAGACGAAAAAATAAAGCGAAAAGAACACTTCTATCTGCTTTTCCTTGATATGGACAACTTCAAGGGCATAAATGATGCGATGGGTCATAAAACGGGCGACGCTGTTTTATGTACCGCTGCGGAACGCTGGCAAAAGCTTATCGGCGAATACGACCTTATCACAAGAAACGGCGGTGATGAATTCAGCATTGTATTCAGTGGAAACAAGGAACAGCTTTTGGAATTTGTGAATCGCTGCATTGACGTACATTCAAAAGTATTTGACTTGGATTCGTATAAATATTATGCATCCGTCAGCATTGGTATTGCGGCATATCCCGAAAACGGCTCGACATTTAACGAGCTGCTGAAAAATGCGGATATTGCCATGTATCAGGCAAAATACAACGGTAAAAATCAATACTGTATATTCACCGAAGAAATGTCCGACCTGCTCACACGTGAAGCACGCATTGAAAATCTCATGCGCAGGGCTTTGGCTGAAAAATTCTTCTATCTTGTATTTCAGCCGCAGTTCAGCTCGGAAACCTGCAAGCTCAGGGGCTTTGAGGTGCTTCTGCGTATGAAATCACCCGACGGCACAAATATCAGTCCGGAGGAATTTATCCCCATAGCTGAAAGAACGGGACTTATTTTCGACATTGACAACTGGGTGCTCGAAAGTGCAATGTCAATTATTGCATCGGAGTTCTCCAAATTTAACAAGGATATAGTTTTATCGGTCAACGTTTCTGCAAAGCATTTCTCGCAGGAAGGCTTCCTTGAAGATATACTCGGACTTATCGAAAAATATAATGTACCGCCCTCCATGCTTGAAATTGAGATCACCGAATACTGCTTTGCGGGCGACTCAAATATCACATCACGCACACTTGAAGGACTTAAAAAGGCAGGCGTCAAGATCGCACTTGACGATTTTGGAACGGGTTATGCGTCACTTAACAGCTTACTGCACTTCCCCATTGATCTGCTTAAAATTGACAAGAGCCTTATTGACGAAATAAACACATCAAGCGAAGGCTTTGTACGTGAGATAATCTCAATAGGACATCTTCTTGACTGCGAGGTCATTGCGGAGGGTGTTGAAACGGAATCACAGCATAAGGCGCTTGAAAATTACGGCTGTGAATATATTCAGGGCTTCCTGCTCGGCAAGCCTATGGATCTGCAAAAGGCGTTTGATGTTATCAAGGCGGGATAAATAAATATATAATGACGGGGCAAGCCCCTTATTGAAAATTACACGGCATACTTCGCTAATGGAGTATGCCGTGTTTTTATATCAGTATTCAATTGCGTCAAGAGAAAATTTTCCGCTTGTAACAACTATCTTTACATGATGCCTGCCGTCCTCGGTATCCGCAGAATAAAAGCACTGACGTGCATTGGTGCTTTCCGTTTCCGCACTTTCAAAAAGCTGTCCGTCAATATATACGTCAAATCCGCAAGGAGCAGTTTTGCCTATGAGTGCAAAATGATCTCCGTCAAAATCAAACTCCACACTCTTTTCCTCGCCGGAATTTTCCTCACTAAGCTCCGCAGTTGAACGTGTACGGTTAAAGTGAATATAATCATCCGGCACTTTTCTGTTCCACTCACCGTTATATGTTACCGAAGGGTCATGATCGTCCGTTCTTGTGATAATTGGTGTGTCCGAACCGGCAGATGATATTTTCAGATTATCGAAAATGTTATTGTAAAGTCCGCTGCCTATCGAAACACGTCCGGAATGTGCAAAGCCGCCTTTCTCATCATCAAAAGACACTATTTCTTTTCCGTCAAGTTCGGCTGAGATATGGTTTCCAACCGCCGTAAGCTTTAACGTATGCCATTCATCTGCCGCAAAGCTCTCCGCCGTTCCCGTCACGCTCCTTGACGCATTCTTTTTAAATTCATATGCGCCGTTTGTGTAAATGCGCAGGCTGTAGCCGTTTTCTGCGGAATTCGCATTAAGCTCGGACGTTAGGTATCTTAAACCGAAAGCAACATAGTTATCCGCCTCGGTATTTGCAAATTTAAAGTCTATCTGTGCCGAATAATCTGCCCAACGATCGTCGCCCAATGAAGTTATCGGATTCGGAGTACCTCTGAAACGCCAGTCGGTAGGCTTGTTTTCGGCAGTTATCATCTGCATGAGCACCTTGTTTCCGTCAGCCTCCGCAACTTCAAAAGCTCCGCCTTGGTCTGTTGTATAAAGCGGTGCATTTCCTCTTGAGGACAGAAATTCATCGGTATATTCAAAATCATCCGAATAATATACATCAAGCGGCGTATCATCATAATTGCAGTTATAAACATTAATATCGGCGCTCTTGTCAAGCGTTGTTACGGTAACTATTGAATACGGCTTTACTTCTATTGAATAGGAATACTTGCCGTCTGCTTCCACGGGGCGGAATGTCCCTATGTTTTTAAAGTAATTTTCATCAAATGCGCCGTCCTCATTATCGGGACCTCTTGTTTCCCATATTGTAAACGGCAGGTCGGGAGAGGACATATTTTCTAAAGTAAATGTGTAATTGCGCTGTTCTTCGCTGTCATTGCATATAATTATCGAATAATCGCCGGTTTCTGTATCGGTAAGGGTCATATAATTATTTGTAGTTTCTGATATTGAATGATTTTCCTTGCCGTCGCCATAGCAGGCACTGTCCACAAATCTCCAGCCGTTTTCCGCAAAACGGGTAAAATGAGCACTCGTCCATATTCCGATATCAGCCTGATAATGCCCACTCCATGGTGTCTGTGCATTTATAAGCGATTTCGGAAAAAACTTTGCACCCGAATAATAAGCTGCCACGGCAGGCTGGTATTCATACATTGTCATTCTGCCGTTATAATATCCGTTTATGATACGGTTGCATACATCAAGCGCACCGTTCGTTCCGTTCACACCACTGCCGTTGCTTGTAACTCCCAGCCGTGAGATTATGGCAGGTGCAATACCCTCGGAATACCATATTTCCTTGCCGTATTTTTTATTGAGAAGCTTTGCATTTTCGCTTGCCCATGTATTATAATGCTCGCCAAGAACATCTACGGCATCACGCAGATTTTCATCGGACATCATTGCGTCTGCAATTTTCCACGAACCCACTTCATCGGACGCAACGATCTTTATTTCTCCGTAATCATAGCGTTCATCGGTTTCATTTTCCAGTCTGTCGGCAAAATAAACTATCCACTCACCGTCTATCTCGTCCGCTTCGTTTGCATCTGCGCTTATGTGCGTGAATTTCATGCCGTATGTATCATATACTCCGTCTATTGCCGCCTTATACCACTTATAACGTGCTTCAAAGCCGCTATCCTTTGATTCGGAAAAAGCGTCAGTCACCCATTTCGGCTCGCCCCAGCGCAGCAGGTCTACGGTTATATCGGGATTTATCGAAAGTGCATCCGCCGCAAACATAAATCCTGCGCCTCTTGTTACGTCCGCCTTTTCATCTGCCGAACGCATTATAGACGGTTCCGTTCCGGAAGAAGAGTTAACGTCCGTTCCAAATTCTATTTTCACGTGAGTAAGACCTGCTCCGTAGTCTGGCTTGAAAAGCAGGTTCATTATCTCCCAATACGCTTCGGGATTTTCCATTTTGTAGTCCATCAAAAGACGTGAGGAGTTGTTCCCCGTTACTGCACCAAGCCCTCTCCACACGGTACCATCGTCTGTATTTATTGTATTTCCGTCAATTGTAACTGCTTTATATGATGTGTTCACATCCGCATAGGGTATCTCCTTTTCCTCTTCCGTAGTTACGGTCGTCTGCATTGCTGTAGTTCCCTCCGTTTCCGATATATTTTGTCCGCCGTTGCTTTGACAGCCTGCAAGCGTACCCGTAAGAACAGCCGTGCATATTATAAATGATATGCATTTTCCAATGTTCATAAGCATACCTCCTTTTTACGGGTATTATATATGAATTTTAAAACCGCCGCATTATATAATCTGAGCATTACTATATAAAATCTGCTGTTTTTATTGTGTTTTTACACATAATGGTGTATAATAAAAACGGTGATGAAAATGTCCGTTATCGAACACGCAAAATATTACGACAGCACAATGTACAACGTATCTCACGCACATACCTCATGTGAAATAATGTACCTCATAAGCGGAAGCATGAAGATAGAGGCTGGTGCCGAAACAAACCTGCTCATGGGCGGTGACTGCGTGCTTATAAAAAGCAGACAGCACCATAACGTTACGATAGACAAAACACTGCCATACAGACGGTTTATCGTCTTTATAAATCCGTGGGAATTAAAAGGACTGCTTGTACGCCCCGAATTATTTTCAATGCTTACTGACATAAGCAAAAGCGGTATTATCGCAATAAAAGACCGCCCCGACTTATATGCCGTATTTGAGCGTATGTCGGATATCTTTGCAAACGGCGGAAACATTTACTCCGAACTTGGCACCGCACTTGAAATAATATCCGAATTCTATGATGTCATAAAGCCTCAAAGCCCCAAAGCCTCAAAGCGTTCGGGGAAAATACTCGCCGAAAAGGTCATAAGCTATATAGAGCAGAATTATGCCGAGGATATAAAAATATCCGATATCGCCGCAGATAATTTTATAAGCGTCGGATATCTTTCCCATACGTTCAAATCGGAAATAGGTATGTCGCCCCGTGAATATCTTACTCACATAAGGTGTACGCACGCACGTGAGCTTATTCTCCACACGGGCATGAAGTTTTCCGATATCGCAAGCGTCACGGGGTTTTGCTGTGCCAATGACATGAGCAGAAAAATACGAGAATACTACGGACTTTCGCCTACCGGGATACGATTCCAAAAATAAATTTCACAAAAACTCTTGACAAGCGCAAAAAAGAATGTTATCATATCGTTAACAGCTTAATATATAAACCTATGACCGGGATTAGTAACTGCCTTCAGGCGATTCAGAGAGCCGCAGCTTGGTGTGAAGCGGTATCGTACATTGCAGCGAATGGACCCGTGAGGGCTAACTGAGGGGTTTATTTCCCGTTAGGAGCGACGTTTACCCGCGTTAAGGGTTGAGCATATGTATGTATGCAATGAGCGGCAGCTACGGCTGCAATCTGGGTGGTACCGCAGGCAATTATCTCCTGTCCCATTATTGGGACAGGAGTTTTTTATTTTATCAAAAAAATCTATTGCGAAATTTTCGCAGAAAGGAAATTATCATGAGCAAAGAGATACCGTACAAAATTTATCTTGAAGAAAATGAGATGCCAAGGCAATGGTATAACGTAAGAGCAGATATGAAAAACAAGCCCGCACCCCTCCTTAATCCCGGCACTCTCAAGCCATGCACTCTTGAAGAGCTCAGCCATGTGTTCTGTGAGGATCTGGCAAAGCAGGAGCTTGACGACACTACCGCTTATATCGACATACCCGAAGAAATAAGAAACTTCTACAAGATGTATCGTCCGTCCCCGTTGGTGCGTGCATACTGTCTTGAAAAAGCACTTGACACTCCGGCTAAGATATACTACAAATTTGAGGGCAACAACACATCCGGCAGCCACAAGCTCAACAGTGCCATAGCACAGGCATATTACGCAAAGAAGCAGGGCTTAAAGGGCGTCACCACCGAAACGGGTGCAGGTCAATGGGGTACTGCGCTTTCTATGGCTTGCGCATATTTCGGACTGGACTGTCAGGTTTATATGGTAAAGGTTTCATACGAACAAAAGCCGTTCAGACGTGAGGTCATGAGAACATACGGTGCAAATGTAACACCGTCCCCATCTATGAATACCGAAGTCGGCAGAAAAATAAACGCACAGTTCCCCGGAACCACGGGTTCTCTCGGCTGTGCTATTTCCGAAGCGGTAGAAGCCGCCACAACTCAGGAAGGCTATCGTTACGTTCTCGGCTCGGTACTTTCACAGGTACTTCTTCATCAGACGGTAATCGGTCTTGAAACACAGACAGCCTGCAAAAAATTTGACATTGTACCGGATATCATCATAGGCTGCGCAGGCGGAGGTTCAAATCTCGGCGGACTTATTTCTCCGTTTGTCGGCGAAAAGCTACGGGGTGAAGCGGACTATCGTTTTATTGCAGTTGAGCCTGCTTCCTGTCCGTCACTTACAAGAGGCGTATATGCATATGACTTCTGCGATACGGGTGCTGTTTGTCCTCTTGCAAAGATGTATACTCTCGGAAGCACATTCATACCCTCCGCAAACCACGCAGGCGGTCTGCGCTATCACGGCATGAGCAGCATTCTTTCACAGCTTTATGATGACGGCATACTTGAAGCACGTGCCGTTGAACAGATCTCCGTATTTGAAGCTGCACAGCAGTTTGCACGCACAGAGGGTATCCTCCCTGCTCCGGAAAGCAGCCATGCTATCAGAGCAGCTCTTGACGAGGCGCTCAAGTGCAAGGAAACAGGCGAAGAAAAAACCATTCTCTTCGGTCTTACAGGCACCGGTTATTTTGACATGGTGGCTTATCAGAAGTTCAACGACGGTCAAATGTCAGATTACATTCCGACAGACGAGGAGCTTAATGAAAGCATTTCAAAAATGCCTAAGGTTGACTGATAAGAATATATATTCAGCTTATCTGCCGGGTACTTTTACGTATCCGGCATTTTTTCAATAAGGGTCTTGGCTTTTTGTAGTATGTAAAGTATATTTAGTGATATGCAGATTAATGCCAAGCAATCGTTTCCTTAAATCGGCGGCTTAATTTTACAATATCCAACAAGCGGAGATCATTTATCGGTTTCCGCTTTTTCTTTTGCAGAACAAAGTACACCGTATTTATTTGTACGTATGAGATATAATAAATATGTTCAAATAAGGGGATTGTTCCGTTTTTAATGCGGCAAGCGGCAGCAAAGCTGCCACAGTATTCAGCAGTGAATGTACTCCCTAATGAATACGTAAACGGAACACGCCGCCTTAGAGGCGGAGAACATCTTGTCTAGAGCGTGTTCACATAAAACTAATATGCAGATTTTTGAGCATAATTTCGTCAAATTCAAGGCAAAAATGTGCAGACATACTGTCGTATTTCAAACATTTTCAACGAAGAAGTTGGCGGAATTTGCCAAAAAAGATGCGTGTTAGGCTTTAATGTGAAAACGCTCTAAGTAATATAAAAAGCAAGGAGGATATTATATATGAGCTCCATATGGCAAACAGATACTGAGCTTCCGTCATTTCCGCAGCTTAAAGGAAATGTAAGGACGGACGTTCTTATTATCGGAGGCGGCGTTGCAGGAATACTGACTGCATATTTTCTGAAACAAAGCGGCATTAATTGTATGCTTGTTGAAAAGAACAGGATATGTCACGGCACGACCGCAGGAACAACTGCAAAAATAACCGTTCAGCACGGACTGATTTATCACAAGCTTCTAAAAAGCGGAGGTATTGAAAAAGCACAAAAATATTTACGTGCAAATCAGCTTGCCGCAGATAAGTTTGCAGAGCTTTGCAAAGATACGGACTGCAATTATGAAATAAAGGACAGCTATGTTTTTTCAACAGATAACATACAAAAAATTTATGATGAGCTTTCCGCACTTGACAGAATAGGTCACCATGCCGTATTCTGTGAAAATATACCCCTGCCTTTGCAGGTATGCGGTGCGGTAAAATTCACGGATCAGGCACAGTTTCATCCGTTGAAGTTTCTTTACGGAATCTCAAAGAAACTTCCCATATACGAACACACATCTGTCCGTGAAATGCGTGGAAACACGGCTGTCACGGAGCATGGCGAAATCAGGGCGGAGCAAGTGATCGTCACAACGCACTTCCCTTTTATAAATAAACACGGCAGCTATTTTCTCAAGCTCTATCAGCACCGTTCATATATGCTGGCTCTGGAAAACGCACAGGACGTTGGAGGTATGTATGTATCGGACAGTAAAACGGGACTGACATTCCGCAATTACGGGAAATATCTCATTCTCGGCGGCGGAGATCACCGCACAGGAAAGCAGGGCGGTGGCTGGTCAGAGATGCGCCGGTTTGTAAAACAACACTATCCGAATGCAAAAGAATACTGTCACTGGGCGGCACAGGACTGCATGAGCCTTGATGATATCCCATATATCGGGGAATATTCGGCAAGAACGTCAAAATTGTATACGGCGTCGGGATTTAACAAATGGGGCATGACAGGCAGTATGCTTTCTGCCATGCTGCTTTGTGACATGGTTCAGGACAAACAAAATGAGCTTGCCGATATCTTTTCACCATCAAGAAGTATCCTTAAGCCGCAGCTCTTTATAAACGGATTTGAAGCAGTCACAAACCTGCTCAGTATTTCCGGAAAAAGATGTCCACACATGGGCTGCGCACTCAAATGGAACTCTGCCGAGCACTCATGGGATTGTCCCTGTCACGGCTCACGCTTTGATGAAAGCGGAAAATGCCTTAACAACCCTGCAAATGGAGATATGTAATCATTCTGCGGAAAAGTCAGGGGTGTTAAAATTTTAAGGCAATACCACAAAAGCCTATTTGTTATTTTTATGCTTACCAGACACCATATATCAATAAGCACACTGCAAATTCAACTTTTTGACAAGCTTAGCCGTCCATACTTTAAAATATGAACGGCTGAATTTATTTATTATTTAAAGTTATCCCGAAGGTGCTGCCCTTGTCAGAGGAATTTACGGAAATGCTGCCGCCGTGCAGGTCGATTATCTTTTTGACGATGGCAAGACCCAGACCGTTTCCGCTTGTGGAGTGTGAAAGGTCACACTGATAAAATTTATCAAATATATGCGTCTTTGCCTCGGGGGATATGCCCTTGCCGTGGTCGGCAATTTTTATTACAGCAGTATCGGCAAAGCTGCGTATTCTTATTTCAATGCTGCTGCCCTCCGGGGAGAATTTTATGGCATTGTCAAGCAGATTTATCCATACCTGCTTTAGCATTTCCTCATTGCCTACGACAAAATATTCCTTGCTTTCAAAAATGACATCTATCTTCTTTTCGGAAAGCTTTTTATCAAGCAATGCGACAACAAGGCGTATCTGTTCGCTTACGTTGAATTTCTTTTTGTCCGTGAGTATACTCTGCTTTTCTATTTTGGAAAGATAAAGCACATTCGCAGACAGCTCGGAAAGACGCTCCGATTCGCTTATTATTATATCAAGATACTCGTCTTTTTCCTCGGGGGTAAGATCGTCCCATTTAAGAGCTTTGGCAAAACCGCGTATGGAGACAATGGGGGTCTTAAACTCATGCGAAAAATTGCTTACAAAATCCGAACGAAGCATTTCCACGCTGCCAAGCTCACTTGCCATATGATTGAACTTATCGCTTAATTGGCGCAGTTCCTCGGTACCTTTTAAATTCACTCTTGCGCTGTAATCACCATCTGCGATCTTGTCGACGGCATCCATTATATCACGCAAAGGACGCAAAGGCTTATCGCCAAACACAAAGGCTATCACCGTACCTACAATTATACTGGCAATACAAAATGCCATCAACGGGAAACGGTCAAAACGACCACCTTCAATAATCCCAAAATGTGCAAGCAGGTTCGCACCGCAGAATGTAAGCACCATAGTAGCACACATAATAATGAAAACCACAAACGCAAAAACAAATGTCATACGAAAATATTTCATCTTACTCATTATGTATCACCGCCTTATAGCCGATACCTCGTATCGCAATTATCTCAAACTCATGCCATGTTTCAAAGCGGCGGCGAAGTCTTGTGATGTGAACATTTACAGTCGTGTCAACGGTATTTGAGTCCATGCCCCAGATCTCGTCCATAAGCTGCAATCTTGTAAATATCTTATCAGGATAGGAAAGCAGTTTATATAAAAGCTGAAATTCTTTCTGCGGTATAGTCTGAGATACTCCGTCACGCGACACGGTAAATGAATCATAATCAAGCGTTACCCTGCCTATATTCAATTTATGCTCGCTTGCGATTCTGGAACGGCGGAGCAGCGCTTTTATCCGCAAAACGAGTTCTTCTTCATTTACAGGCTTTACCATATAATCGTCCGTACCTACAATAAATCCTAGGTGTGGACACAAAGCGCATATTATAAGAAATCAAGAATAGAAAAAGGCAATTCACGAGATTTTTTGTCTTTATTTTGCCGATATTTTGCCTTTGCAA
>CASFZT010000044.1 GCA_949299215.1 uncultured Ruminococcus sp. | reverse complement strand
TTATCCATATCAAATTTAATTTCGCAAAGCACGAGCTTTATGCCGCCGTCCTCATGAACAAGACATCTTACAACCAGAAATGCCGATATACATTCGGAAATAACGGTAGCCAGCGCAACACCGGCTACATCCATCTTAAACACAATTACAAAAAGTAAATTAAGCAGCACATTCACAATTCCGGCAATCATAAGATAATAAAGCGGACGCTTTGTATCCCCCGCAGCTCTCAACAGCGCACTTCCGAAATTGTATATCATAAGCGCAGGCATACCCGCAAAATATATTCTCAGATAAACCGCCGAAAGCTTGATTATATTCTCCGGAGTCTGCATAAGTGCAAGGAGCTGCTCTGCAAACACCAAGCCTATCACCGTAATAACAAGTCCGCCTATAACGCTTATCACCATTGAAGTATTCACTGTTTTTCTAAGCTCGCCCATTTCATTTGAGCCGAAATATCTTGCCGCAAGGACATTTGAGCCTACCGAAAGTCCCATAAATAAATTTGTTGTCAGATTAATCAGAGATGTATTCGAGCCGACCGCAGCAAGAGAATTATCACCTGCAAATCTTCCCACGACAATAATATCCGCCGCATTGAAAAGCAGCTGCAATATTCCCGAAAACATAAGCGGTATTGCAAAAGCCAGCAGCTTTTTTAATATCGCACCCTCACACATATCAATTTCATAATTTTTTGACACTTTACCTCTTCCTTTCAAGCACAAAGCAAAAACGGGACCAACCGGATCCCGTTTACATAACCGTTAATTCAAATTTCCTGCATCCTTATATGCGTCATACGCTTCTTTCATTGCTTCAAGCTTTGCGCCGTTTTTTATTTTAAAAAACTCACCGTTTGTAAGCAACACACAATTTCCCTCAAAGCCCCTGACATACTTCAAGTTTATCGTAAGCTTATTGCTGCATCTGAAAAAGCTGTTCTCCGGCAACAATGCCTCAAAAGCATTCAGCGACTGCATTATTTTATAGAACTCATGCAATGTATGTACCACACATCCTACAAACTTACTTTCAACATACACTATTTCATCGGAATACACCGAAACAGTGTTTCCCCTCGACACAAATGCTATTGTTTTCCTGTTCTTATACATTTTAAAAAAGTCGTCCAATGCTTTCGTGAGCACTTCCTTTTCAACAGGCTTTTTTATAAATCTGAATGCATTGATCTCATATACATCATAAACGATCTCATTAAATCCCGTGACAAATATAATCGGACATGACACACCTTTATTTCTGAGCTTCTTGGCTGTTTCCATTCCGTTCATTATGCCCATTTTATAATCAAGAAATATAAGGTTGTATTGGATCTCAGATATCATCAGCTCAAGTCCGTTTGAAAATGAATTAATATTCATATCATATTCCGAATTTGCGGCATAATTGTTCAGATCGCTCATAAGCATCTCACGGAAAACCGCATCATCATCACATACTGCAATATTAACCTTCATTTTATTCATATTCATCACCGCCGTTCCAATTTTTACATAAAACAACGGACAAGCTTATGCCATATTATGTTTTCTTGCCTGTCTACCCAATCGATCGATAACTTTCTTTATAATAATTATAGCAAATATTTCAAACACCATTCAAGTATATTTTTTTAATAAAGTAATGATGTTTTTAATATTTAAGGCAACACCGACTCTTGCGGTATTGCCCATGATTTTTACATATGCTCCGATCTATCATCCTGTTTTTCGTTTTCGTTATCCGGCATATCTATCTTAAGACCTATCTTTCCGACACTCTGTCCATCGGCTTCAAGCACAGTCACGGTAAATATTCCGCTCTTCACGGATTCTCCGGTTTCCGGTATCCTTCCGAAAAGCTCCATTGCCCATCCGCCTACGGTATTGCTTTCAATCTCAATAATATCATCCGGCAGCTCAAGCTGCTCCGTCATATCGGATATACTTAAATCTGCCATTATCTCATACATATTCTCGTCTATCTTCACTATCGGCTGTATTACCTCGTCATTTTCGTCGTATATCTCGCCGACAAGTTCTTCTATAATATCCTCAAGCGTTACTATACCGCTCGTGCCGCCGTACTGATCCTTTACTATTGCCATATGGATCTTCGTTCTCTGCATTTCATAAAGTACCTCCGAAATAAGCTTCATTTCGGATACATACAGCGCTTTCTGGACTATGCCCTGTATTCCCGAAGTATTCTGCTCCTTATCGGTAACAAGCGCAAAAAAGTCCTTTTCATTAATAATTCCTATTATATTGTCAATACTTTTATCATACACGGGCAATCTTGAATATCTGTCACTTATAAATATTTTCAGTATCTTTTCTATATCGTCATTTACCTCTACCGCAACTATCTTGACTCTCGGTATCAATATCTGCTCAACTGTGATTTCGTCAAATTCAAGCGCTGATCTCACAAGGTCGCTTTCCTTTTCTTCCAGTACGCCCTCGTCTTCGATCTCCTCAATAATATACTTAAGCTCGTCCTCAGTAACGCTTGGAGAATCATCCTTGGAACGGAACACCTTTGCCGCAGCCTTCTGCATAAACATAAAAATCGCAGATATCGGAGCAAGTATCACTGTAAGAAAATGTAAAACAGCCGCAAAATTCTTGGCAAATTTCTCGGAATTTTGCTTTGCCACCGACTTCGGCAGAACCTCTCCGAATGTAAGTACCACTATCGTCATCACAGTTGTTGATATCGCTACGCCCGACGCACCGAATATCTCAGTAAAAACTACAGTACCCAGTGACGATGACAAAATATTTACTATATTATTTCCGACAAGTATCGTAGTAAGTACCTTATCAAAATTTTCCGACACCGCCAGAGCCTTTGACGCTTTCTTATCCCCGTTTGCGGCATCATGCTTCAGACGTATCTTATTAACGGACGAAAACGCCGTTTCCATTGATGAAAACATTGCCGAAAACGCTATCAAAATTACTATTGCTGCTATAGTTACACCCACAAAAATTGTCCTTTCAATTTATTTATCAGTATCAAGACGCATACATTTTTATCTTTATTTGCACACAAATACCGTACATCAAAATATATATTATATATTATAGCACAATTAACCATAAATTGCAATAGTTTTTTTATAAAATAAGTAAAAAGTTTGTATAAGTACGAAAAAAAATTTAAATATATAAATTTTAATTGAAAAACGTCGGCAGATATGGTAAACTATATTTTGTATATGCATTTTATTGAAAAGAGTTGGTTGTTTTAATGTTTGACAAGCTTGTCGCAAAGCTTATTTCCATTCTTCCGCAATCTCTGCAAAAGCTTTATTACAAATACGAATCAATATTCCTATATATCTTTTTCGGTGCACTCACCACAGCAGTATCCATTTCCGTACAATATGCCGCAATATGGCTCGGTGCTCCGACCGTTGTTTGCACATCCGTTTCATGGATATGTGCAGTAACATTTGCGTTTTTCACAAATAAAAATTTTGTATTCAAAAGCGTGACCTCACGCAAGCGTGATTTTTTTTCACAAATGATCTCATTTTACGGTGCAAGGCTTGTATCGTATTTCATGGAGCTTGTTTTTTTGCTCGTCACGGTCGACTACTTCCTGCTCGATCCATACATCATGAAAATTATTGCGCAGGTATTCATTCTCACAACAAACTATCTGCTCAGCAGATTTGTTATCTTCAAGAAAAAGCGTCACAACGACACGGACACTGAAAATAAGGAGAGTTGATCCTATTGTTAAAGCTTGCAAAAAAGTATCTTTCCGCATTTAAAAAAGAAGTCATCATCGGGCAGACTGCCAAGCTTATCGAAGCCATATTTGAAGTTACCGTGCCTCTTATTATGGCAAACATTGTCGACATCGGCATAAAGGGCGGCGGCGGAAAGCCTTACATCTACAAAATGGGGGCTTTGCTTATTTTACTGGGCGCTCTCGGTCTGGGATTTGCGCTCATATGCCAGTATCTTGCATCAAAAGCATCACAGGGTGTCGGAACCGTTCTGCGAAACGATATGTTCCGAAAGATAAACTCGTTCTCTCACACGGAGCTTGACAAATTCGGCACGCCTTCCCTCATAACACGTCTTACCTCCGACATAAACCAGGTACAAACTGCTGCTGCAATGTACATTCGTCTTGTTGTAAGAGCGCCGTTCATCGTCATTGCATCTGCTGTAATGGCGATCTCTATTGATGTAAACTTATCCTTGATATTCCTTATCGTAATTCCGCTTGTTGCACTTATTCTGTATCTTATCATGTCACGCTCAATAAAATACTATCGTATAATCCAGAAAAAGCTTGACCGCATTTCTCTTGTGACACGTGAGGGTCTGTCCGGCATAAGGGTCATACGAGCATTTTCACGCCAGGAAAAAGAGCAGGAGCGTTTTGACACCGCAAATGACGAATATCTTGACATTTCGCTCAATGTCGGCAAACTTTCGGCACTTCTCAACCCTCTGACATACGCTGTACTCAATCTTGCAATTGCAGCGATCATCTGGTACGGCGGTATTCGTGTTGACACCGGACATCTTACACAGGGTGAGGTAATTGCCTTTGTAAACTACATGACACAGATATCTTTAGCGCTTGTTGTTGTTGCAAATCTTGTTGTTCTTTTTACAAAAGCAGCCGCATCATCCGTAAGAATAAACGAAGTTCTTGAAACAGAACCGTCTATCACAAGCGGCAGATACTCCGGAAATATATCGGACAATAATTGCGATGCTGCGGTAACCTTTGAAAATGTATCATTCTCCTATGCAAGCTCGGAAGAATACGCTTTGGAGAACATAAGCTTTTCCGTAAAAAAAGGGGAAACTGTCGGAATAATCGGCGGTACAGGCTCGGGAAAATCCACGCTTATAAATCTTATACCTAGATTCTACGACTGTACAAAAGGCAATATCCTTATAAATGAAAAAAACATAAAGGAATACGACACATCCTCACTGCGCAGAGCGATCGGCGTTGTTCCGCAAAAGGCAGTTCTTTTCTCGGGAACGATCGCACAAAATATGCGCTGGGGCAATGAAAACGCCTCGGAAGAGGACATCTTATCCGCATTAAAGACTGCACAAGCGTATAAATTTGTAAGCAAAATGCAGGACGGTCTAAACACGCAGATAAGTCAGGGCGGCAAAAATCTCTCGGGCGGTCAAAAACAGCGTCTTACAATTGCACGTGCGCTTGTTTCCAAGCCTCAGATACTTATTCTTGATGACAGCTCGTCTGCTCTTGACTTTGCAACGGACGCCGCATTGCGCAAAGCCATTGCACGTGACACCGACAGCATGACGGTATTCATCGTATCACAGCGTGCGGCATCTATCCGTCATGCAGACAGGATAATCGTTCTTGATGACGGCAGAATATCCGGTATCGGAACACATTCCGAGCTGCTCAAAAGCTGTGAAATATACCGTGAGATATGCACATCTCAGCTTGACCCTACGGAGGTGGAAAACATATGAAAGAAAGCTCCGCTAACGTACTCATACGTATGCTATCCTACACAAAAAAATGCACCGCATATCTCATCATCTCGATCATATCGGCGATAATCAGCGTTGCCGCATCTCTTTATGCTCCCGTACTTGTAGGTCGTGGCATAGACTTTATCATCGATCGGGGCAATGTTGATTTTGAAAAGATATTTCCCATTGTAATACAGATATGCATCGTTGTCATTGCTGCGGCATTTTTTACCTGGCTAATGACCGTATGCACCAATATCATCTCATACCGCACGGTAAATCTCATGCGGCATGATGTATACACAAAAATAAACACACTTCCTTTAAAATATGCAGACAGCACGTCAAGAGGCGACATTATTTCAAGAGTCACAGTCGACATTGAGCAGATATCGGACGGTATGCTTCAGGGATTTTCGCAATTCTTTACCGGCATTGCAACTATCCTCGGCACTATTATATTCATGCTCAGCATAAATGTAAAAATTGCACTCATCGTTATTCTCATCACGCCGCTTTCGCTTTTCGTAGCGACATTCATCACAAAAATATCCCACGACAAATTCCGTGAGCGTTCCGAGGTACAAGGACAGCTTAGCGGCTGCATAGAAGAACTTATCGGAAACCAGCATATCGTAAAGGCGTTTGCATATGAAACCAGGGCACAGGAGCGTTTTGAGGAAATAAACGCACGTCTTTACAAATGCGGTCTTAAAGCTCAGTTCTACTCCGCACTTACCAACCCGAGTACACGCTTTGTAAACGGACTTGTTTATGCCGCAACGGGTGTATTCGGAGCAATTGCCGTAATAAGCGGAAATGTGGGTATGTCGGTAGGTCAGATATCCGCATTTTTAAGCTATGCAAACCAATACACCAAGCCGTTCAATGAGATCACGGGGGTAATAACCGAGCTTCAGGCTTCCTTTGCTTCTGCAAGACGTGTATTCAGACTTCTTGACGAAACGCCCGAAGTTTCCGACGAAAACGGCATAACAATGGACAACTGCAGCGGCAGTATAGAAATAAAGGACGTATCATTTTCCTACACACCGGAACGTCCGCTTATACAGCATCTTGATCTATCTGTAAAGCCGGGTCAGAGAATTGCCATAGTAGGTCCCACCGGCTGCGGAAAAACTACCTTCATAAACCTGCTCATGCGTTTTTATGACACGACATCGGGTGATATTCTCATTGACGGCGTAAACATACGTGATCTCAAGCGAAAAAGTCTGCGCAGTCTTTACGGAATGGTACTTCAGGACACATGGATATTCACCGGTACCGTTCGTGAAAATATTGCGTATGGAAAACCCGATGCGACCGACGAGGAAATAAAGCAGGCAGCGATCTTAGCACACGCTCACAGCTTCATCAAGCGTCTTGAAAACGGCTATGACACCATGCTTTCCGAGGACGGAAGCAACCTATCCCAGGGTCAGAAGCAGCTTCTTTCCATTGCACGTATTATGCTCACAGACCCATCAATGCTTATTCTTGACGAAGCAACGTCCAGTATTGATACCATGACTGAACAGCGTATACAAAAAGCCTTTGCCAATCTCATGAAAGGCCGCACCAGCTTTATAATCGCACACCGTCTTTCCACAATTAAAGACGCCGACCGTATTCTTGTAATGCGTGACGGAAATATAATCGAACAGGGTTCTCATGAAGAGCTTCTTGAAAAGCAAGGTTTTTATGCAGAACTTTATAATGCACAGTTTGAGCAGGCACTCTGATTTGTAAAAAATGGTGTGCGGCTATTGATTATTCAAAGAAAATATGTTATAATACAAAGATAAAATAATCGTAAAGAACAGGGACTGAAGTTTGAAAACAAGTTTTCAAACTTCGAGTTTTGTGCTTTTCGGACTGTCGTCCGAAATTTTGCTTAACAAAACCGCCCAAAACATCGAAAAAAGGAGGACACATGCTTCTAACGAAGCATGGTCATATTTATGAAACAGTGGCTGCTCTCATCACCGGATGAAAAAAACGTATATCTTCTTGCACGTCAATGCGGACTTCCTCACATATGTGCTTCCGTACTTGCCGCTCGCGGAATTGATACCCTTGAAAAGGTAATGGCATTTTTTAACTGCTCGCAAAACGGTCCTATGGGACTTTCTGACCCTTTTCTCATTCCGGATATGGACAAAGCTTCCGACATCATTTACTCTGCCGTAAATGATGGTCTGCCTATCTGCATATACGGTGACTACGACTGTGACGGCATCACAGCTACCGTACTTCTCTATTCGTTTTTATTCACTCTCGGCGCAGATGTGACATACAAAATAAATATGAGAGATGAAGGCTACGGCATAAACTGCGATGCTGTAAGAGAGCTTGCTGAAAAAGGAACCAAGCTTATAATCACGGTCGACAACGGCATATCTGCCTTAAACGAGATCGCACTTGCAAAAGAGCTCGGCATTACTGTCGTTGTAACAGATCACCATATCCCCGGTGAAACTCTTCCCAATGCTGATGCCATAATTAACCCGCATCTAAAAAGCTGCACCGCTCCTTTCAAGGATTTATGCGGCTGTGCAGTTGTTCTCAAGCTTATTGCCGCAATGAACGAGGGTTCTTATGAGCTTGCAATGGAACAATGTGCCGATCTCTGTACCATTGCCACGATCGCCGATTCTGTACCTCTTTACGGCGAAAACAGAGAAATCGTAACAAACGGCTTACGATATATAGAAAACACGGAAAATTTAGGCTTAAAGGCACTCATGCAGCAGCTTAATATTTCCGGCAAGCTCACGTCTACCGATGTTGCATTCAAGATAAATCCCAAAATCAACGCTTCGGGACGCTTCGCTTCCGCTTCCGAAGCGGTCGAGCTTCTTCTTACCGATGATCCGGACGACGCTTTCGAAAAAGCAGCGCAGCTTATCTCACTCAACGCTACACGTCAGCAAAGTGAAATATCCGTTATGAAAAAAATCGAGGAAATGTGCAACCAAAACCCGGAACTTTTCTACGAAAAGGTACTTGTACTTTACATTCCAGACATTCATCACGGTGTTGTTGGCATATGTGCGGCACGCATAATGGAGAAAACAGGCAAACCCGTATTCCTCATGTCGGACGACGGTAACGAGCTTAAAGGCTCTGCACGTTCATTTGACTTTCACGTATACAACGCTCTTAATGCCTGTGAAAGCTGTCTTTCCAAATACGGCGGTCACGAAAAATCAGGCGGATTTTCTCTTCCCAAAGACAAGCTTGATGATTTCCGCAGAGCTATGCGAAATTATTCCGCCTCAATAAACTACTCACCTGTTTATCGTATAAGCGCCGACAAGCTTCTGTCGGGAAATGACATAAATCCACAGACAGTAATATCACTTTCCGCACTTGAACCGTTCGGCGAGCAAAACAAAACGCCGCTTTTCCTTATCCGTGACGCAGTTATCACAGGTGTTTTCGGTATGGGAAGTGAAGCCGACCACACAAGGATCGGAATATGCTGCGGTGCTGATTTTTACAACGTTCTCATATTCAGGCAGCCCGTTGCGGATTTTCCGTATCAAAAAGGCGATCATCTTGACATAATCGCAAGCCTTTCCCTTTCAAGCTGCGGCGGCGTCCAAAGCGTTGATCTGCGTGCGGAGGACTACCGTATTTCAGGCATATCTTCAAAAAGATACTTCCCTGCAAGAGATTACTACGAAAGCTACAAGCTGGGCGATCTTACGGACAAAAGTCTTGGTTCAAGATTTGTGCCTGCCGTTGACATACTTCGTCTTATATATAAAGCAATTCTCAGCCGTCCAAAGGTCATTACATACGATCTGCTTTATGCACTTCTTGACAAAAAAGGCGTAAGCTACTGCATGGTACGTGCGGCTGTTGATATTTTCGAGGAGCTGGGTCTTATAAATCAGAACATATTCCGTGAAACGGTAAGAGTATCTTCTTCCGCTCCTCAGAAAATCGACATCGAATCATCAAAAATACTCCAAAAGCTTCGTACTGACTTCAATTTATAATTTCCTTGATAAGGGGTAGGATATTATGGTAAACAAAGCGGAAACCGTCTACACGATAGATGCCATCATACAAAAAATTATGGCGGATGAAAAGCCGTATGACATGAGCAAGATCGTATCTGCTTACAGCTTTGCCGCAAAGGCTCATGCTAATCAGGTACGTTCCTCGGGTGAGCCTTACATCACTCATCCTATTTCCGTTGCATACATTCTGCTTGAGCTTGGAATGGACACAGATACTATATGCGCCGCTTTGCTTCATGATGTCGTAGAAGACACGGACACTACCCTTGAAGAGATCAAAAAGCTTTTCGGACAGGATGTTGCCATGCTTGTCGACGGTGTTACAAAGCTCGGCAAGATACCTCTTTTCACCAAGGAAGAACAGCAGGCGGAAAATGTTCGCAAGATACTTCTTGCCATGTCACAGGACATACGAGTTATCATAATAAAGCTCTGTGACCGCCTGCACAATATGCGTACTCTGCACTACCGTCCTGCCGCCAAGCAGCGAAATACCGCCCTCGAAACAATGAACATCTATGCTCCCATCGCTCACCGTCTTGGAATGAGAGCATTAAAAGATGAAATAGAAGACCTTGCGTTCCGCTATCTCGACCCCTATGCATACAGCGAGATCGAGCAGATGCTCAGCAAGCGCAGTGATGAACGTGAAGCTTTTATAGAATCTATAAAAAAGCAAATAGCCGAGCGTTTCAAGACATCCGGATTTGAGCACGAGCCTCAAATAGACGGACGTGTAAAATCGGTTTACGGTATCTACAAAAAAGCCTTCATGCAGGGCAAGAATTTTGATGAGATATATGACAAATATGCGGTGCGTATCATTGTTGACACTGTAAATGAATGTTACAACTCTCTTGGCATTATCCATGATATGTTCCGTCCTATCCCCAATCGTTTCAAAGACTATATTGCAACGCCCAAAGCAAATATGTATCAATCCCTGCACACCACTGTCATCGGACGTGAGGGTATCCCTTTTGAGGTGCAGATACGTACATGGGAAATGCATCACACCGCAGAATACGGTATCGCCGCACACTGGAAATATAAAGAGGGCATCAACGGCAAAGACAAGCTTGAAAGCCGTCTTGCATGGATACGTCAGATAATCGAAGCACAGCAGGAAACGGACGATGTTGAAGAAATAGTCCGAACCATCAAGAGCGACCTTGCTCCAGAAGAAACCTTCGCTTTTACTCCGAAGGGTGACATAATCTCACTGCCAAACGGTGCTACCATAATTGACTTTGCATATGCTATCCACACACAGGTAGGCAATAAAATGAAAGGTGCAAAGGTTGACGGAAAGCTTGTTTCCCTCGATTATAAGCTCTCCACAGGTGAGATCGTAGAGATACTCATGTCAAACGATCCAAATCACGGTCCGAACAGAGCGTGGCTTGACATATGCAAAACAAACGAAGCAAAGTCAAAAATTCGCTCTTGGTTCAAAAAGGAACGCCGTGAAGAAAACATTATTCAAGGAAAAGCAGAGCTTGAAAAGGAATTCAAGCGCAACTATATCCGTGTCACCGATGAACAGCTTCCATTGCTTCTTGCCGATGACATGAAGCGCCACAATTGCTCTACTGTAGATGATTTCTATGCTGCCATCGGTTACGGCGGTGTTATTCTTTCAAGAATAATGCAGCGTCTAAAAGAGCGCTATCAAAAATACTATGCAGAACCGGAAACCAACGAAAACAAACCTGCAATACCATACAAGGAAAACTCTTCCGGTGTTATTGTTGAGGGTCAGAACAACATTCTTGTAAAATTTGCTCAATGCTGCAACCCTCTTCCCGGGTTCTGTGTACGGCATGGCCCTTTCGTCCCCTTTCC
>CASFZT010000043.1 GCA_949299215.1 uncultured Ruminococcus sp. | reverse complement strand
CTACGCTCATTCCAATTTCACTGCTTTCTGTTACCGAGCGTAGTTGAGGTTTATTAGGGTACTCGTTAAATTACCCTAAAATATATTATACGAGGAGATTATCTTTATGAAAAAAAGTACAGTCATTCTTCTGCTTGGCATATATATGCTTTTGGCTTTATATATAAGTGCGTATATTTATAATGAAACGCTGGCACATATCTATCCCTATACGGAAAAAAAGGATATATCATATTTAATGGATAAGGAACACCTGAGCGATGAAGATTACAAGGTGATATTTGAACAAACGGGACTCGGACGGTCTGCGGCAGAAAGTATAGATACAAAAACTCTTGGAGAATATCAGGAAGCGTATTTTGCGGATATCGGATATGAATGTATTCCCAATTCCCCCGTTTCAAGCGAGGAATATGTTGAAGAGCCCGTGATGAAACTTGTGCCGCTTGAAAAGGGTGATATACTTTTCACACGTTCATCTCATGTTTTTACATGGCGCAACGGTCATGCGGCGGTAGTCATAGACGAAAACGGAGGATATACGGCAGAGGCGCTTGTTATAGGAAAAAATTCATCGGTGCAGAAAATATCGAGATGGAGGCATTATCCGAATATATGCGTCCTGCGGTTAAAAGGAGCGTCAAAGGAGGAGCGTGCCGTGATAGCGGAAAGGGCAGAGGAGCTTGTTGATATACCATACGATCTGTTTGCGGGGATATTCGGAAGAAAGTATACTGAGGAGGTCACGGGAACGCAGTGTGCGCATCTTGTCTGGAGTGCGTATGCATCTTTCGGATATGATATAGATTCGGACGGAGGACTTATAGTCACGCCGAATGATATAGCACAGAGCGATCTGCTGGAAGTTGTGCAAATTTACGGAATGTAGGTATATTTTTGAAGAAATGGGTTATGATAACGGTATGATTGATTTTGAAAGGAGCGTATGATATGAGAAATACAAAGGCTGTAATTGAACATATTGTCGGAAGAGAAATAATTGATTCAAGAGGCAATCCTACCGTTGAAGCGGATGTTATTCTCTCGGACGGCACAACAGGAAGAGCAGCCGCTCCGAGCGGTGCAAGCACGGGAGCGTTTGAAGCACATGAACTGCGTGACGATGAGCCCGACAGATATCTTGGCAAGGGCGTGACAAATGCCGTGCGGAATATAAATACCACCTTGAATATGGCACTGAAGGGTATTGATGCGGCAATGACATCTGCCGTTGACGCTGCGCTTATTCATGCGGACGGCACGGAAAACAAGTCAAAGATAGGCGCAAATGCAATGCTTGCGGTATCGCTTGCGGCGGCGGACGCTGCGGCAAAATTTTACGGTATACCGCTTTACCGCTTTATCGGCGGTACGGACGGAGTTATGATGCCCGTTCCGATGATGAATATTCTCAACGGAGGCGCTCATGCGTCAAATAATCTTGATGTACAGGAGTTTATGATAATCCCGAAAAGCGCAGAGAGCTTTAAAGAGGGACTGCGCCGATGCTCCGAGGTATATCACAGGCTTGCAGCTATATTAAAGCAAAAAGGACGTGCCGGCGGTGTCGGCGATGAGGGCGGATTTGCTCCCGACTTAAACAGCGAGCAGGAGGCAATAGAGCTTATTCTTGAAGCTGTCGAAAGGGCAGGATATCGTCCTAAGGAGGATTTTGTACTTGCATTGGACGCAGCGTCAAGCGAGTGGAAATCGGAACGTACCGGTATGTATATGCTGCCTAAGAAAAAGACTGCAAAAAGCAGCGATGAACTTATTGTCGAGTGGAAGAATTTGTGTTTGCAGTATCCGATAGTTTCCATTGAGGACCCTCTTGACGAAGAGGATTGGGAGGGGTGGAAAAAGCTTACTGCAGAGCTTAGAGATAAGGTGCAGCTTGTGGGAGATGATCTGTTTGTTACAAATATATCACGTCTGAAAAAGGGAATAGACGGCGGCTGTGCAAATGCCATTCTTATAAAGCCAAATCAGATAGGTACTTTGTCCGAAACACTCTCGGCGATACGCATTGCCGGAAAGTACGGATACAATACGATCATTTCACACCGCAGCGGCGAAACGGAAGATACCTTTATTGCAGATCTTTCGGTTGCTGTAAATGCAGGTCAGATAAAGACAGGCGCACCCTGCCGTGGTGAACGCACGGCAAAATATAACCGTCTTATAAGAATTGAGGAGGAGCTTGGCAGATGATAATGGACTATGTATGGGCGTTTTTGATAGGCGGAGCATTTTGTGCAGTAGGTGAGGCACTTATTGTCTTTACAAAGCTTACACCTGCGAGGATACTCACCGCATATGTTGTGGCAGGTGTTATCTTAGGTGCACTTGGTTTATATCAGCCGCTTATTGAATTTGCAGGCGCAGGTGCAAGCGTTCCTCTTACGGGCTTTGGAAATACTCTTGTTGAGGGAGTAAAAAAAGCCGTTGACGAAAAAGGTCTGCTCGGGATACTTACGGGCGGTCTTACAGGTTCGGCTGCAGGTATAACGGCTGCAATGCTTTTTGCGCTGATATTCGGTACGCTGTTTAAATCAAAGGAAAAATGATAAAGCTTCAAGGCGGTACTTATGCGGTGCTGCCTTGATTTTTTGGGGATACAGGGAAATTTTATAAAGCGCTTGCAATAAAGTCTGTATTGTGATATAATGAAAATCGAAATTCGTTTTAGTTTAAAGCGAAATTATTTTTGGAAAGGAAGTATAACATGAAAGAGATAAGTTCTGATGCAAAAATTGAAACCAAATGCCTCCATGCAGGGTATACGCCGAAAAACGGCGAACCGAGAGTTATGCCTATCGTACAGAGTACAACATATGTATATGACTCCACAAACGATGTTGCGGCAGTTTTTGACGACCCTACAAAAAGTCTGATATATTCACGTTTTGAAAACCCCACAACGGACGCCGTTGAAAAGAAGATCGCTGCTCTTGAGGGCGGTGTTGCGGCTATGTGTACTTCAAGCGGACAGGCTGCTTCATTGCTTTCCATACTCAATATCTGTGAAGCAGGCGACAGCTTTATTGCGTCCTCTTCAATTTACGGCGGCACAATAAATCTTTTCGGAGTTACATTGAAAAGAATGGGCATCGAATGTATCTGGGTAGATGTTGACGCAAGCGAAGAGGAGCTTAATGCGGCATTCAAGGAAAATACAAAGGCTGTTTTCGGCGAAACTATCGCAAACCCTGCTCTTACCGTGCTTGATATTGAAAAGTGGGCAAAGGCAGCTCATGCACACGGTGTTCCGCTTATTGTTGACAACACATTTGCAACTCCGATACTTTGCCGTCCTATCGAATGGGGCGCAGATATCGTTATGCACTCCACATCAAAATATATGGACGGTCATGCCGTTCAGGTCGGCGGCGTTATCGTAGACAGCGGCAAATTTGACTGGACAAGCGGCAAATTTCCCTGCATGACAGAACCCGATGAAAGTTATCATGGCATTGTTTATACAAAGCAGTATGCTTTTGCACCGTATATCGTAAAGGCAAGAATGCAGCTTATGAGAGATTTTGGCTGTTATCCTGCCGCAAACAGTTCATTCCTGCTTAATTTAGGTCTTGAAACTCTTGCGGTAAGAATGAAGCAATACTGTGAAAACGCTCTCAAGGTCGCAGAGTATATCAAGAATACGGGTAAGGTAAATTTTGTTTCCTATCCGGGTCTTGAGGGTGATAAGTATTACGAGCTTGCAAAGAAATATCTTCCTTTGGGAACAAGCGGCGTAATTTCATTCTCGATAAAGGGCGGACGCGATGATGCTGTTAAGTTTATGGACAGTCTGGAGCTTGCTTCAAATGAAGTTCATGTTGCAGATATACGCACGTGTGTGCTTCACCCTGCATCTGCAACACACCGTCAGCTTACGGAGGAACAGCTTGCCGCTGCGGGAATTGACGGGGGACTTATTCGTTTCTCGGTTGGTCTGGAAAATATTGATGATATTCTTGCCGACCTTGAAAGAGCTTTTGCAAAAATATAAAAGTATACTATATATGAAACATGGACTGCACCCAAATAGGAGTGCAGTCCATGTTTTTACAAAGTTTATTATTTTCTGCGCTTTTTGCCTGTAAGGAGCATAACGGTGAGCGATATAGCCGCTGCTGCTGTTGAGATGCCGAGCGAATATGTGGTAGTCGAAGCGGTAAGCGGTATGTCCGTTGCGCTTTCTGACACTGTTTCGTCAGAAAGTATCTCCTCGTCCGTTTCTTCTTCGGATTCAATATTTGCTTCGTTCTCGGTTACTTCATCATTGGTTACTTCGTCCTCGGTTACTTCATCTTCGGTTACTTCGTCCTCAGTTATTTTGTCCTCATCGGTGACGGTGCCTGCATCTGATGCCGCATTATCACCGCCTGCATTTGTTTCTGTATTCGTATTGCTGTTTTCTGTATTGTTTGCGCTGTCATTGTTGCCTGTATTGCTGCTGTTTCCTCCGTTATTGTCGGTATTGCCGTTATTGCCGCCTGTATTGCCGCCTGTATTACCGCCTGTGTTGCCGTTATCACCGCCGCCCTGATTATCATCTTCATCGTCTGGGTTAGCAGAAATATTTTCTGTCTGTGATGCCGTACAGTTACCGTTAAGGTTTGTGCAGGTGCGTGTCTGCGTTCCGTTACCGTTATCTACCCATTCGCCATAGCTGTGATCGGTCATGGCAGGAGTGGTTATTTGTTCACAGCCATCATTTGAGCATTTTACCGGAGTTGTGCAGTCATTGTCGTCGGCACCCGGAGTATGCGATTTGTGTGCCGGAGATATTTCTTTACTGCATACAAGACAGTAGATAGGTGTTGTGCAGTTGCCGTCATCATCATCGGGAGTATGAGCTTTTGCTTCCTGAATTATTTTTCCGCATTCTGTACAAGTCAAAGCTGTTGTGCAGTCATTGTCATCGGTATATGTGTGGTATGTCTTTGCCGCAGTTAAAAGTGTATTGCAGACATCACAGCGTTCTTCGGTCGTACAGTCGCCGTCATCGGTGTGAGTGTGGTCGCTATTTACTGTTATGTTGTATATTTCAACATTACCACTGTTACTTGTTACTACAATATTGTATTTGTCGGTCGAGGGAGTCAATGTATATTGATTAGTCGTATTGATTGCTTGAGTGGTGCCGTTGATCGTTATGGTATAGTCTTCGTTAGTCATAACTTCAAATGAAACAGCACCGCAGTAGGTCTTTCCGTTTGTGATTCCCATTACACCTATTTCTGATTTTGCCTCTATACCTTTGACATCTACATTTATATTTGTACCTGCGGTAAAATTATTCTTGTCAATGGATACAGTATATATTCCGTTACCGTTATCAATAAGCTTGCCGCCTGTAATGGTAACGTCAAATAGGTGAGATTTATAGTAATTGTCATCTACGGTAAGAGTAAGATTTGCCGTATCATTCCAGCCAAGATCTGTCTTGTCGGAGGTAATGGTATATCCGATTGGTGCAGTGGGCAATGTTATCGTAACAGGAGCACCGGGATTTATTGTTACTGTGGTATTATCGGAAGGATTATGAGTTGTGGTTTCGGAATAGCGTACTTCATATGTACCGCTCGGGAGAACAAGCTCTGTCTGACCGTCGGGAACGGGAGTGTACTCCGTATCGCCCTGCTTGCGGTATTCCATATCATCGGTCACACCCGTGATCTTACCGTCATTTTTATCTTTTACGGTTTCGTCCGTTGATGTTACAGTTGTGGGTGCAGCCTGATCCGTTTTGGTAACGGTACCGGTGCTCGGAGGAGCAATACCTAACGGCAGAACGCCATGGAAATCCCATCTGTGTGTTTCGGCGTTTGTGTTAACATTTGCCGCAACAATATTTCCGTCAAAGTTTGAGCCGAATGAAACGCTGTATCCCGGAGCAAGAACGCATCCGGAGAACGCCTTGCTGAATGAGAAAGCACCCGTTCCGGTAAAATTCCAGAGTATTCTTGAATCGGTAAAATCGGTAGTTTCTTTGTTATTTCTGTGTGAGCCGTCATTGTATAAAACCTTTATTTCAGGGTTGAATGAATATCCGTCTGCGCCCGTTACATTAATAACAAGTGTTTGTTCGGATATGCCTTTTTTGAGGTTTTTTATTTCAAGCACTTGAGCCGAGTTGAGCGTTGAGGCATTGATATTAAGGAAATAGGTCTTTTCATCATCGGGTATGTTTATATAGCACTTGTTCTGATCTGCAAAGCTGTAGTTATCTGCAGTGAGAACTTCCGTATCGGCGCTGTTCGGCGTATATGCGGCAAGTCCGTTTGAAAGTTCTGTCAGTTTTGTCATTTCGGCTGCCAGGTCGATATACAGTGTGCCTGGTATCTCACAATAAATGTTGTCATCGTTGTTGTAAGTCATGGTTACGTTGCCGTATGTTACCTGACAGCCACAGCTGTTGTTGTAGCTGCCGTCATATACAAAATTCTCACCAAATACTACCGTTGATTCGGTACTTGTTCTTGTAAAGCCTGTTTCGGCTTTGCGAAGATACATCAGATCAAAGCCGTACAGATTGTTTGTGCCGACATTTGATGTTACGGCAAGCGTATCTACGGCAAAGTTACCGTTTGTATGGACGCCGCTGGCAAAAGTTCCCGATGTAAAAACATGGAAGTTATTTGCAATACCGAGCGGAGCGCCTTCGGTGTAGAATGTTGACTCTATATACGGACTTGCATAAGGAATATCCACAGCGTAAAGCGTTGGTATATTACAGCTTATGGAGATCATACTTGCCGACAAAACAACTGCAGCTGCGGAATGAATTATTTTTTTAAATTTATTCATTAAATACCATCCTTTCAAAGATTAAAAGTATGTTACACTAATTATACCACTATATTTTCAAATAGTCTACAAAAGCAATGAAAAATATATTAACATTTTTACTTTAGATTTTAGTGCATTTTATACAAAAATATGCCTTTTTGAATAGTGTTGTGTAAACCTTTTACCAATGTGTGGTGAGAATACATATTTTTACATTACATAACTGTCGTTGACCTTCATTTGAAATTCAAGACCGAAATATTCCGCACTGCGGCGGCATAACAGCATTCTGTTCATAAATATTTCGAAATACTCCATTACCGAGGATATTTCCGTATCAAGCTTCAGTTCAAGAACCAGGGACTTTTTGTCGTTTGTGAAATACAATGAAGAGGACTCAACGGCATAATTTACCCTGTCGTGGATATCATATGATGTGGAGCTTGCATTGCGCACACGGCTTCTGCGGACGTCCGTCTTGTCTGCGATGATAAGCGCTGCGGCAACGGCGTTGAGCGGCTGGGCGGTATTTTCGTCATGATTTCCTATTGCGGATATTATAGTGCATATCTCCTCTGCCGGCATATTGAGATTATCCAGCAGACGAAATGCCATGACAGCACCGCTTTGTGCATGGTCGACACGGTTTATAACATTGCCGATATCGTGAAGATATGCGGCTATCATTCCAAGCTCTATCTGTCTTTCGGGAAAGTTGAGTTCCTTTAATATCATCTCAACGGTAAGCGCGACTTTTTCAACGTGCGCAAATGAATGTTCGGTGTAGCCCTGCGCTGCAACTGCCGCATCCGCATTTTTTATATATGTGTGGATATCGGGATTTGTTTTTATATACTGGTAGGTTATATTACTGCTCATAAATAATTCCTTTCTGAAATGTATTACAATTTGAATATAACATATTTCAGGAAAATTGTAAATCTGTTTTATGAAAAATATACTTGAAATAAACAAAAGTACATGGTATAATCTATTTATTATGTTAAAAAGGATAAAAATTCCTTATTGAAATACAAGCGTAAAATATATGGAAAGGGTGTTCGGCATGAAAAAATTTACCAAACAGTCAATTGAAACAGCGTCCGAGGCGATGAAAGCCATTGCGGAGGAAATATCCTCTCTTCCCGAAATGAGCTGGTCGGAATTTTCCGAGGAAAACACCGTGCTTATTATCGTAGATGTAGTGAACGGGTTTGTGCGTGAGGGCAAAATGGCGTCGGCAGATATAGAAAGCATTATTCCCGGAATTGTTGCACTTATGAAAAAATTCAACGAAAAGGAAATGCCTGTTGTTGCACTCTGCGATTCACATAAGCCTGACTGTGCGGAATTTGAGTCTTTTCCTGAGCACTGTCTTGAAAAGACAAGCGAAGCGGAGCTTGTTGACGAGATAAAAAAAGAGGGCGGATATTTTATGCTGAAAAAGAACTCCACCAACGGTTTCCACGAAAAGGAGTTTATGCAGTGCCTTATACAAAATCCTCAGACGAATACATTTATTATTACGGGCGACTGCACCGATATATGCGTTCTTCAGCTTTGCCTTACACTTAAGACATGGTATACCTGCAGCAATAAATCCGTAAATATAATCGTACCGATAGACTGCGTTGAAACATACGACGCTCCCGGACATGACCGCGTACTCATGAATACGGCTGCGTATAAGCTTATGAAGGACAGTGGAATAAAATTCGTAAAAACGATAAAATAAAAGGACTGATAAATATGCGTGCCGAAAATCTTACCATGCTTACCGATTTTTATGAGCTTACAATGGCAAACGGATATTTTCGCAACGGAATAGGAAATACCGTATCCTATTTTGACCTGTTTTTCAGAAGCGTACCGGATGACGGCGGATTTGCAATTATGGCGGGTCTTGAGCAGGCAATAGAGTATCTTAAAAATCTGAAATTTGATGAAAGCGATATAGAGTATCTTCGCAGCAAGGGGATATTCAGCGAAGACTTTCTTGAATATCTTCGCTATTTTGAATTTGTGTGCGATGTGTGGGCAATCCCTGAGGGTACGCCTGTGTTTCCGTATGAGCCTGTGATGACGGTAAAAGGACCTGCGATACAGGCACAGTTTGTTGAAACGATGCTTCTGATATGTATAAATCATCAAAGCCTTATTGCAACAAAGGCAAACAGAATAGTGCGTGCTGCAGGCGGCAGACCGGTTATGGAGTTCGGTTCAAGACGTGCACAGGGCTTTGACGGCGCAATTTACGGCGCAAGGGCTGCATATATAGGCGGCTGCTGCGGAACGGCGTGTGCTATTGCTGATAAAGATATGGGTACGCCTGCACTCGGAACTATGGCACATTCCTGGATACAGATGTTTGACAGCGAGCTTGAGGCGTTCAGGGCATATGCGGAGTGTTATCCCGAGGGCACGACATTGCTTGTCGATACCTACAACGTTCTTAAATCCGGCGTACCGAATGCGATCACCGTGTTCAAGGAAATGAGATCAAGAGGTCAGAAGCCTGTCGGAATAAGAATAGACAGCGGTGATATAACCTATCTTTCAAAATGTGCAAGGCAGATGCTTGATGCGGAAGGCTTTTCTGATGTAAAGATAGTTGCGTCCAATTCGCTTGATGAATATATCATAAGGGATATACTTTTGCAGGGTGCAAAGATAGATAGCTTCGGTGTGGGTGAACGTCTTATAACGTCAAAATCGCAGCCTGTGTTTGGCGGCGTGTATAAGCTTGCGGCAATTGAGAAGAACGGGCGCATTGTTCCGAAAATAAAGGTGTCAGAGAATGTTGCCAAGATAACAAATCCCGATTTCAAGGAAGTATGGCGCTTGTATGACAATATCACGGGAAAGGCTATTGCCGACGTGCTTACCTGCCGGTATGAGATTATCGACGATACAAAGCCGTATGAGATATTTGATCCCGAACACACCTATAAGCGCAAGCTTCTTACAAATTTCCGCGCGGAAAAGCTTATGGTGCAGATATTTGACGGCGGCAAGTGCGTATATACTTCGCCATCCGTTGATAAGATACAGGAATACTGCAAGGAGCAGGTAGACGGCTTGTGGGACGAGCTTAAGAGATTTGAATATCCGCATAAATATTATGTAGACCTGTCACAAAAGCTGTGGGATAAGAAAAACAATCTGTTAAGACAGGCACATACGGTAAGATAAAAGCAAAGGCAGCGGAGTTTTTCCGCTGCCTTGAATTTTTCAATAAGTGGCTTGCCCCATCATTATATGACTTGAAAAAAAGGCGTATATGTGTTAAAATGTATCAGAAAATAAAAACTCGGACGGTAATGCGAATGAAATATGAGATAACGGCAAAGGAACTGGATGTTCTACCGAATGACAGCTTTGTTGTAGCTGATATACGAAACAGTTTTGAATTTGAGCATGACCATATCGATGGGGCTGTAAATATTTCATTTAATGATATTTACAAAATGTCAAATTCAAAGAAAATTATACTATGCGGAAATAAAAACTGTGAAGAAGAAGTACGCTTGCTTTGTGCTTCGGGATATGATGCCCGGTATATCCGGGACGGCTTTAACGGCTGGATAACCGACAGGGGATATCCCGAAAACTTTGCTGCCGCTGTTGAACAAAGTATAAGAAAGCAGTTTCATTCCGCACTTCTGACTAAATTCAAAAAGGCGGTGACGGATTACCGTCTTATAAACAACGGTGACAGGATTGCAGTATGCATTTCGGGCGGCAAGGATTCAATGCTGCTTGCAAAGCTTATGCAGGAATATAAACGTCAGAGCAATGTTGACTTTGACCTGATCTTTCTTGTGATGGATCCCGGTTACAGCGAACGTAATCTTGCCATTATACAAAAAAATGCCGCAGCACTTGCTGTACCTGTAAAAATATTTGAAACGAATATCTTTAACTCCGTATATGAAGTGAAGAATAATCCCTGTTATCTCTGCTCGAAAATGCGGCGAGGACATCTATATAAACAGGCACAGATACTTGGCTGCAATAAGATCGCTCTCGGACATCATTTTGACGATGTTATTGAAACTATACTTATGGCTATGATATACGGCGGCCAGGTACAGACCATGATGCCTAAGCTTCACAGCGATAATTTTGAGGGCGTTCAGCTTATAAGACCTATGTATCTTGTGCGTGAAACGGATATAAAGCGGTGGTGCAGGTTTAACGGTCTGCATTTTATACAGTGCGCCTGCCGTTTTACGGACGAAAATTCCGATTGTAATGAAAACGGCGAATCGGTATCAAAACGTAAGGAGATAAAAGCACTTATTGCCGAGCTCAGGAAAAGAAATCCGCAGATAGAGTATAACATATTCCGCAGCGTTGAAAATATAAATCTTAAAAGAATAATTTCCTATAAGGATAAAAACGGTACGCACAGCTTTTTGGACGGGTATGAGGATTAAGACAGTGTTTGGAATAAAATGTAAATAGCACGGGAATTGATTGACTTTTAAAAACATATGTTGTATAATGATAATGTATATTTTAAAGCGGAAATGCAGATTATAATTGCATATATAACTTAGGCAAGATGTCCCCCGCCTCTAAGGCGGCGGGTTCCATATTCAGTTTCAGTTGGGGTTCAATCCCCAACTGAAACTTCATCGCAGCT
>CASFZT010000042.1 GCA_949299215.1 uncultured Ruminococcus sp. | reverse complement strand
TTTTCACTTAAACCGTGATTTCTGTTTGCCATAATAGTTTACCTCCACTTTTATTTGTGGTTATTATTGGCATTTACACGGTTCGTTATTCAGCCTCTTCACTCCTGCGAAATCCATAATGAACGGTAAGAAAAATACAGCTTTCAATTTCATTACCCTTAAATAACTCTAATACCTTTTTAAGCTGTTCCCCATTGTAAAAACCGCCGACAAAACGCTTCTTTTTAGGAACAGTAACCCTATCAGCAGGATTATAAGGAATTATGTTCATTTTCATAGCGTAATCAAGAGCCTTATGTATATTTGCGTGATGCTTATGTATTGTTGTAGCTGATAATCCTTCTTCAAGCATATCATTGTAATAACCTTGAATGTGCATAGGAGTTAATTCATCAAGATTTACATTTAACTTATTGAAATACGGCTTAATGTGTTTATTAAAATTGATACAATACCCATCATACGTTGTAGATTTTATTGTATTCTTTATGGTTTTAAGCCATTCCTCCATAAAAGCTGTAAATTTCTGCTTATCTGAAGCAATTATCTTTGTTTTTTCATATTCCGCAATCAGCTTATTCAACGCTTGTTCTGCTTTACGCTTATTGTTCTTGACTTCCATACCCATATTAATATCGTGACGATATTTTGCGTAATCATCAAGGAAGTTTTGAATTTCGGTGTGAGTTTCTTTCTTGCCATCTTCAAAAGTAGGAGCATTAAGGCTTGCTGTGCTACTGTTTATCTTATCAATCATATCAAGATATAAAACAAAATTAGAAGAGCTCTTAGCAATGAGAGCGCAACTTGATACAATTGCATTGAATGATGAAGTTCATGCTGTTTTAGCTGATTTACAATATATTTTACATGAATTATATACGTACCAAAATGATTATTCTCAAAATCACGCATTTGATAGAATGGCTTTTCTTTGTAAAGCTTTAAATGCTTATTTGGAGTTTTGCGAATATGTTAGTTGGCACGAAAACGATTGTTATTCCCAAATCATTGATTATGGTTATGAGGTATTATCTTTATTAGAAGAGTTTTATGACGATTTTGTTAGCGATATTAACTTTGAATTTAATCACATATATTACAGGCAACGGCGGAGACAATTACACCGATAACGAAACATCAAAGGAATATATCAACGGCAATGAAAATCTTTTAAAAGAAGCTTTAATTGAATTTTGCGTTGATAAAGAAAAAATCGTTGATAAGTTTTTCTCTGGTGACTATGCCTATTTTGATAGTACAATCAGATGCTATATGTTGTCACAGGCTATCAACGCAGCACTTGAAGAAATTGAAAGCGAATTGATATTTGTTGAAAACTAAATACATAAGGCTTCTAAAGGGTTGAGCCGATCAGCCCTATCCCAAAGGCGAAAGCCTTATACATTAACATTATAGGAGGTTGCTATTATGAGCAATAACGAATTACACGCAGTAATCAAGGAACTGAAAGAGTACAAGCTTCTCAAAGAAGAAGCTGAAACAAGAATCTCTGAACTTGAAAACCTTATCAAGTCAGAAATGAAAGCGCAGGAGACCAACAAAATGGTAATAGGCGAATACAAGTGCAGCCTTGCAACGGTTACAAGCAACCGCATTGACAGCAAAGCACTTCAGGAAAACCGCCCCGACATTTACAGCATTTTTGTTAAGCCTTCCACATATGAACGCTTGACGGTAAAGTAAAAAGGTAAAGCCCTTATGCAAGCGACCAAACAAACATAAGGGCAAGCAACAACCACAGCAAAAGGGCGGTTACTGTTTTAATTATAGCACTAACCGCCCAAATGTCAATAAGATTTGGAGGTTTTCAAAGTGAATTGCATATCCAGAATAGAAGCAAGCCGTATCGCTTGCAAGCTCTCATATGACGAGACCAGAAGATATAACAACAGTAACGATATGTCAGTAATTGACTGCTGGAACTGGAATAACGGTCTTTCTGCTTATATCGAAATAGTTTACAACGGCACAAAAGTCTTTTTTGCTGAAATTGTTGAGGACTACAAGAGCAACATTAACCGCAAATTCCTGAACGATAAAGGCGAAGAAGTAAGCTATAACAAGGTTTTGGATAATTTCCTTATCTATATGGGCAGACCAGAGAACGTAAGGAAAAGATACACAGCAAACAACTTCAACAAGTATCTTGTTACTAACTATACGGAAAAATAAAACGGAGGTTTTCAGCTATGGAAAATATAAAGCAAAAAGCCACACAACCTAAAAACAACAACTCAACAATAGAGCTTGATGGAAAAATATATAATTTGCTTTCGATAGACCTTGCAAGCAACCGACTTGTTAAGGAAGTCCCCTACAATGTAGATGAATATGTCCGCAAATTCAATAGCGGAAATATCGCAGGAGAAACACCCACACAGAGAACGCCCGACCAATGGAGCAGACAGAAAAAATCACGCTTGATTCTGTCGCTTTTGCTTAATCGTCCAATCGGAACAATCATTTTAGCACAAGGTCAAAATTACACTTCAGATTATGCAGGAAAAACCATAATAGACGGCTTGCAAAGAAGCACAGCAATGACGGAATTTTTAAGTGACCGCTTCTCATTTTCAAAAGATACACCGCCTATCAAATGCAGATATAAAAGCACTGACGGCGATATAATAACGGAAAATTTTGACCTTGCAGGAAAGAAGTTCAGCAAGCTTCCAAAGGTATTGCAGGAATCCATACTTGAATACAGATTGACAACATACCTTTATGACGGCTTTTCAGATGATGAACTGGATAATATAATGTACTGCGTAAATAACGGAGCATCCTTCAAGCCGTTCCAGAAAATGCGTATAGTGTTAGGCACTTCCTTAATGGAAGAAATACAGCCTGTTTGTGACGGCGTATTCTGGGAAAAGACTGAAAGTATAACTGCAAAGAATGATAATATTTTAGGTTGTGTTATACGCTCTCTTATGCTTTTAACGGGATATAATTACAACAATCTCGGCACTTCTGAAATGACAAAATTCTGTGAACACTTCACGGAAAACGGCAGCATCAAAGACATTAATAAGCTTGACAGCCTTTTCAATCAGCTTATTCGGACAAGCCCACCGAATAAAAAAACGGTGCTTTGGTGGGCTGTTTTGTCACGCCCGAATAGAATTATCGCCGTCATCACAAGCCGAGTACACACAAAAGCAAAGCTGCCCACACATACCGCTATCAAGGATTTTGAGGGTCTTAGCAAAGACTCTATTATTTTGCTTGAATAGATACGCACCGTTGATAAGAAGCGATTGAAAGAGTATATTGGAATACTTGACAGCAAAGATATTCTTACAGCCGACAAAGCACTTTTGATTAGTCTGGGGCTTGAAAAAAAGGACTAACCCTCTCGTTATACGGTACAAGCAATCGCTCATATATTGAGAACGAGGGAGGTGTTGCGACTGAAGCACAGAGAATTTATATATGTTGGCGACCCCATTCCAGAAATCAACAGGCAGGAACACGCAGCGTTTCTTTTGAATGTCCAGAAGTCAATCATTTTCTCTTTGGAAAAAAGGAACTTACTAACACCTTCTCAGCGTGAACGCTGCCTGTCCGCACTTGAAAATCAATACAGTCAAAGCCAAAAAAATGGACGCCGAGCCTAAATGCTTGGCGTTTTTACATATTTATATGTGTAAATCAAAAATTTGCACATTCGACACCTCTCAGCGTTTTTTCTATAATAAACACAGTAAGACAGCTTACTGAGAAAGGAGTTTTTCAATGAACAGGTATGAACGCTTAAATCAAGAGCGAAAACGAATTGACACGAAAAAGCGTGTAGCTGCTTATTGCCGTGTTTCTACGGACAATGAAGACCAAGCAAATTCCTTTGAAAGTCAGCAGCGTTATTTCAGACAGTATATTGAGCATAATCCCGATTGGGAGCTGTACGAGATTTTTGCTGATGAAGGCATCTCTGGAACGAACACAAAGAAGCGCAAAGAATTTAACAGAATGATAGCTTGTGCGAAAAACGGTGATTTTGATTTGATTATTACTAAAGAGATTTCCCGCTTTGCGAGAAATACTCTCGATAGCATATATTACACTCGTGACCTAAAAAAGCACGGTGTAGGCGTTATCTTTATGAATGACAATATCAACACTTTGGATGGTGATGCGGAACTTCGCCTTGCGATTCTGTCCTCTATCGCACAGGAAGAAAGCCGCAAGACTTCCGAGCGTGTAAAGTGGGGACAGAAACGCCGGATGGAGCAAGGCGTTGTGTTTGGTCGGAGTATGCTTGGCTATGATGTTCGTAACGGCAAAATGTATATCAATGAAGAAGGAGCAAAGATTGTACGCCTTATCTTTCATAAGTTTGTAAATGAGGGAAAAGGAACGCATGTCATTGCCCGTGAGCTTCGTGAGGAAGGTATCAGGCCAATGCGTGTGAAGGAATGGCAAAACACCGTTATCCTTCGTGTTATCCGCAATGAAAAATACTGCGGTGATTTGGTACAGAAAAAAACCTACACGCCAGACTTCTTATCTCACGAAAAGAAATACAATCGAGGGCAAGAGGAATTTGTAATCATAAAAAACCATCACGAGCCGATTATATCCCGTGAAATGTTCGATGAAGCTAATCGTATTTTAGACGAAAAATCTCTTTCACAGGAAGGGAAAGCCAAACATAGCAATCGTTATCCGTTTTCTGGAAAAATTAAATGCGGATGCTGCGGCGCAAGCTATGTAGCAAGGTATAAAACACGAAAAGACGGAAGTCGTTATAAAGCGTGGCGGTGTCACGAAGCTGCAAAGCACGGCAGTCCTCACATTGATAAAGCAGGCAATCGTGTCGGCTGTACGGGTGTAAGTATCCGCAATGAAGATGCAACACATCTTATGTATCTTGTGACGAAAGAGCTAAAATTGAAGCAACAGAAAATCACGGATAATCTTATTTCTATTATTCAGTCGATTATTGCTATGGATACGACAGGCACAGATGTCGAAAAGCTGAAAGGGCAAATTCAAACGATTGAGGATAAGCGTACCAAGCTGATTGATATTTATATGTCTGGGGATATAAGCAAAGAGGAATTTAGTGCGGCACGGTCAAAGTGCGATGCTGAGATTGACGAGCTTCAATCGGTTATCGACAGCATCGACAAACAGCAGACTATGATTAGACAGCAACAAGAGCTTGTAAAAGAAATCCGAGATGCCATAAATGAGATTGTGAACGGCGTAGAATATGATGATGAATTTTACAAAGGCATCTTGGATAAAATGGTAGTCAACGACAGGGATAACATTGATGTATATTTGAATTTGCTTCCTTTGAAGTGGAGCTATACGGTTGCAAAAGCATCAAAAAAAGCGTTAGCCCCTGAAAGGAACATTTCAGGGGCTTCTGTACCAATATCGGTTAATAAAGCCTTTACACGAGGATCAGTCATGGTATATCTTTGACTTAGATAACGTAAAGATGCACCAAGTTCTCCATCCGGACCGCCGAGCTGCGTGATTATAAGCTGCGCAAGCTTAGGGTTGGGATTTTTGATGTTCACGGGGTATTGCAGTTTTTTTTCATATTGCCACATTATTGATTAGCACCTCTTTCCCAAGGCCAGGGGTCGTCGACCCAGTAGAAATTGTTTTCCGAAAGATTTTGGTCGGCGGTTATGGGACCGTATTTTTCGTTGAAAAGCCGAACTGCTTCTTTGAGTTTCCAGTTTATTTCATTGAATTTGGCAAGTGCCTTTTTGTCTTTTGGATGACTGTCCAGATAAAGATTCAGGTCGTAGATGTAAAAACTGTACATTTGAATAGCCTTCATAAGATTTGTACGTGATGGTACGGAACGGTTATTTGCCATTTGTTTCAGCCCCCTTGCCCATAAATGGAAAATAAAGATCGGGGAAAACAGTGCCCTTTTCAAGAGCGGTGTTTTCACTGTATACACTGTTGAAGTTCTGCCAGGGAACATAGCACATGGCTAACGGTGTTTCTTCGGGAAATTTACTCATGTCGGAACCTGTGTCTTGATTGTTGTGCATATAAAATAGCTCCTTTCAGTGGTTATTTGCAGATTATAGTATGGCGTTTACATTTCTGTAAAAGCTATATTTTTCTTTATATAAACTGCTATACTATTTTATTCCGGGTAAGTTTATTGTGACACAATGAGAATACTATGTTACAGCGTGCGTAAAAAACAAAAGAGGAAGTTCTTTGCAAAAAAAATAAAAATTAATAGATTATCTGCTTGAAATATTGTGAAAATTATAGTATAATAAATATAACTGTATTTGAAATTGTCACGCATGTAAGAATGCCTGCTGATTGTTATTTATACATAAATAAGCAGCGTATAAATAAGTGAGTGGATAAACAGGAAAATCAAAATATCAGAACGCCGTTTAGTGTAAGAAATGACGGAGAAAGGGGTATTTATGTCTGAAAGAAAATTTACGGTAGCTTTGAAAATGATTATTGACGAATTTCACCTTGAAACAATTTATCTGCCTATGGAGGCTTCAAAGATCATGATCGATGAAACGGATGTCAATCGTCCGGGACTTCAGCTTATGGGCTTTTATGAATATTTTAGCAATCAGCGTATACAGATATTAGGCAAAATGGAATTTGCTTATCTGGCAACAATAGACGAGGAAACAAGAGAGAAACGTTTGGAAATGCTTTTTGCACAGCATATCCCTGCACTTATAATATCAAGAGAATTGCCGTATTTTCCGGAAATGGTGACGCTTGCGCAGAAATATGAAGTGCCGCTTCTTCGTTCAAAGGACAGCACATCGAGCTTTATGGCAGCACTTATTGCATTTCTTAATCTGCACCTTGCTCCGAGAATTACACGTCATGGCGTACTTATTGAAGTGTATGGCGAGGGAATGTTGATTTTGGGAGAAAGCGGCGTCGGAAAGAGTGAAACTGCGGTTGAACTTATAAAGAGAGGTCACCGTCTTGTTGCGGATGACGCAGTTGAAATAAGACGAGTGTCGAATATCAGCCTTGTAGGTTCGTCACCGGAAAATATACGCCATTTCCTTGAAATAAGAGGTATCGGTATAGTTAATGCAAGACGTCTTTTCGGTATGGGTGCGGTTAAGGTGACGGAGAAGATAGATATGATAGTTGAGCTTGAGCCTTGGGACAGCGAAAAGGTTTATGACCGTATGGGAGTTGATAATGAGTATACATCAATACTTGGTGTAAAAGTTCCTTGTACGACTATCCCCGTTAAGCCCGGCAGAAATTTAGCTGTCATACTTGAGGTTGCAGCTATGAATAACCGTCAGAAGAAAATGGGATATAATGCTGCACAGGAACTTTTGGACAACCTTGGTCTTGATGTGGATAAGAAAGAAACTGTTAAGAAATGGGATATATATTGATTCTTTGAACTGGAGAGGATTATTTTGCTTATAGCAGCTGATTTGCATACACATACCGTTGCATCGACACACGCATATTCTACCGTAAAAGAAATGGCAGATTTTGCTGCAACACGCGGCTTGAAGGGACTCGGAATAACCGATCATACACCTGCGTCTACAGATGGACCGCACGTGTGGCATTTTCATAATCTGCATAAGGCCTTGCCGAGAGAATATAACGGTATCACATTCATATTTGGTGCAGAATCGAGTATAATTGATTATGAAGGAAATATAGATTTTCCGCATGATGAGTGTGCAATGCTTGATTGGATAATAGCGTCATTCCATAAGAGTGAGCTTAAAGCCGGTACATTTGAACAGAATACCGCTATGTATCTGGGACTTGCCGAAAATCCGGATGTGGATGTGATAGGACATTGCGCAACAACGATATGTCCGTTTGATTATGAGAAATGCCTGAAAAAATTCAAGGAATATGATAAGCTTGTGGAGATAAATGAAAGCTCTGTTTTGTGGAAGGGTACAAGAAATAATTATATAGAGATAATGAATATCTGCAAGAAATATGAGATACCTGTGGTTGTGAACAGTGACGCACATTTTTGCGGAATTGTCGGTGTGGTAAAGGAATGTGAAAAGCTTGTGGAGGAACTTGATTTTCCCAAAAAGCTTATAGTAAATTCCGATTGGGATATGTTCAAGGAGTATATTTGCCTCAAGAAAGGCGATATTTTTAATATATGAGGTTGACTTTGATATGAATAATGACAGTTTATGTGCGCTTGTGCGTGAGGCGGAGAATTGTGGGTGCAGGGTGGTGAAAAATGCCGACCTGAAAAAATACACCACATTTAAAATAGGCGGAACTGCAGAATGTGTGATAGAAATTGACAACCGTGAAGCGTGTCTGAAGCTTATTCCTATGGCTCATGGACTGGGATTAGCTTATTATGTGTTTGGAAATGGGTCTAATATTATTGCTGATGATAAGGGAATTGATGCTGTTATTTTTCATATGAACGGCGGTGAAATAAAGAATGACGGCGAGATGCTGACTTGCTTTGCCGGAGTAAAGCTTGCGGGACTTTGTGTTTATGCAATGGAGCATGAACTGGGAGGACTTGAGTTTGCATATGGTATACCCGGAACGGTAGGCGGTGCTGTTTATATGAATGCAGGTGCGTATGGCGGAGAGATAAAGGACGTTATAGTGTCCGCCGAGGCAATGGATGTAAACGGAAATGTTACGGTGTATAATACGGAACAGATGGAACTGTCTTATAGAAATAGCATTTTTGAAAATAACGGCAGCATAATTTTATCCGCTTCATTTAAGCTATATAATGACGATAAAAGTGCAGTGAAGGCAAGAATGGACGAAATTATTGAAAAACGCCGTTCAAAGCAGCCGCTTGAATATCCGAGTGCAGGAAGTACATTTAAACGTCCGAGCGGAAATTATGCGTCGCTTCTTATTGAGCAGTGCGGACTGAAAGGCTTGTCCGTAGGAGGAGCAGAGGTAAGTCAAAAACACAGCGGATTTATTATTAATAAGGGAAATGCGTCGTTCGATGACGTGATGGAGCTTATAGACAAGGTGAAGTACGAGGTAAAAATACAGACTGGGTATGAGCTTGAATGTGAGCCTGTTATAATAAGATCGCATTCGGAATTTGATTAAAAGGGTGATAGGTTTGAAATTTCTTATAGTGACTGGACTTTCCGGTTCGGGAAAGTCGGGAGTGATAAACGTTCTTGAAGATATAGGATATTATTGTATAGACAACCTGCCGCCGCAGCTTATACCCGAGTTTTCGGAAATATGCGTAAAATCGGGGAAAATACAAAAAATTGCAATAGTTACCGATATACGAGGCGGAGAGCTTTTTTTAGAGCTTGATAAGGGACTTGCGTATTTTGAAGAGAATGATCTGGAATACAGCATAATGTTTCTGGATGCAGCAGATGATGTGCTTATAAGAAGATATAAGGAAACGAGAAGAAGACATCCTCTTGATGAAATTTGCAGAGGAAGCCTGCAAAAAGCAATTGAGACAGAACGTGATATGCTTATGTCCGTAAGAGAAAAGGCGGATTATTATATTGATACGTCTTCGTTTTCCATGGCACAATTGAGAGAAAGCGTGTATTCGCTGTTTTTGGAAAATCCAAATGACTCAATGGTAGTAAAGATAATATCATTTGGATTTAAATACGGCAATGACCGTGAAGCCGATCTGGTTTTTGATGTAAGGTGTCTGCCGAATCCGTATTATGTAAAGGAACTCAGAAGTCATGTGGGGACGGAAAGCTGTGTAAGCGATTATGTAATGCAGTATGAACAGTCGCAGGAGCTTTGGAAAAAAATAAGTGAACTGATAGATTTTCTTATACCGCTGTACATACGTGAAGGAAAGAGCCAGCTTGTGATCGCATTTGGCTGTACGGGCGGAAAGCATCGTTCGGTTACATTTGCGGAAATGCTGTATAAGCATATTTCCAAGCAGAACATAAAATGCCGGATATGCCACAGAGATATAAAAAAGTGAGTATAAAGGAGGACGGCGGAACTTGAATAATACTTCATTTTCATATTCCGTTAAAAAAGAGCTGTGCACTCTTATGACCGACCGTGACAGAAAATACGCTTGTTTTTACGGAATGCTGTTATTTTGTAAAAGCTTTTCTGCGGACAGTATAGTTTTTCAGACGGAAAACGATTTGGTGTGCAAGCTTTTTTGCAGCCTTGCAGATGATGTTCTTGAAATAAAAAATGCTGTTAAGGTTACAAAAAATGTCAAGAAAAATGATGTTGTTCTTTATGCACTTAGTATTGAAAATCAAGAGCAGAGAGAAGACCTTATATATAGATATCATATATCCGGCAGAGCGCTTATACATAGGATACAGAGGGATAATATAGACAATAATAATATATTTGCGTTTGTTGCAGGGGCATTTATGTCCTGCGGAAGCGTTGCGGAGCCGATAAAGGAATATCACCTTGAGTTTAGTGTTCCATATTATGAGCTTATGAATGATTTGCTGGATGTACTTGCATCGGTGGGATTTGAAGCAAAGTATACCGAGCGTAAGGGAAATTATGTGATATATTTCAAGGGCAGTGAAACCATTGAGGATATAATTACGTTTATGGGAGCGTCAATGTCGGCGATAGACCTTATGAATGTAAAGATATATAAGGATATCCGAAATAAGGCAAATAGAATAGCAAATTGTGATTCTGCGAATATTGAGCGTACATTGAAGGCTGCGGATAAACAGATCGCCGATATAGAGTATATATCGGAAAAGGTAGGACTTGAAAATCTTCCGCCAGACTTAATAAATATAGCAGAGGTGCGTATGGAAAACCCTGACCTTTCACTTAGGGAATTAGGACAGGCACTTGAAAAGCCGATAGGCCGTTCGGGAGCAAACCACCGTTTGAAACGTATATCCGAATTTGCGGATAAGCTAAGGGAAGAGTATGGTGATTTGCCGGAGGATAGATGGTAGTACATATAACTTAGGCAAGATGTCCCCCGCCTCTAAGGCGGCGGGTTACATATTCAGTTTCAGTTGGGATTCAATCCCCAACTGAAACTTCATCGCAGCTTTGCTGCGGCTTGCCACGTTGAATGACGGGGCAAGCCCCTTATTGAATAAGGAAATGCCTGTTGAAAAAGCGGGGGATATTTTATGGGAAATGATTTTGTACATCTTCATGTGCATAGCGAGTATAGCCTGCTTGACGGTGCGTGCAGAATAAAAGAGCTTGTAAAGTATATAAAGGAAATGGGACAGACAGCTGTGGCGGTTACCGATCACGGCTGCCTTTATGCTGCCATAGAGTTTTATATGGAGGCAAAGGAAAACGGGATAAAGCCGATTATAGGCTGCGAGGTATATGTTGCACCTCGTTCAAGACATGATAAGCTGTACGGCGTTGATAATAAACCGTATCATCTGGTACTGCTGTGCGAAAATAATGAAGGGTACCATAATCTTGTAAAGCTTGTTTCATTGGGATATACGGAAGGTTTTTATAATAAGCCGAGAGTGGATATGGAGAGCCTTCGTAAGTATAGCGGGGGTCTTATTGCTTTGTCTG
>CASFZT010000041.1 GCA_949299215.1 uncultured Ruminococcus sp. | reverse complement strand
CGAAGCTGCGATGAAGTTTCAGTTGGGGATTGAACCCCAACTGAAACTGAATATGGAACCCGCCGCCTTAGAGGCGGGGGACATCTTGCCTAAGTTATACCACTACAAAGTATTGGTACGGGTTCTAAGTTTTATTGTGCATATTGTACGCTTTTTTATTATTACTTTTTTTAGTATTAATATTGTAATTTGTTTCAGATTGTAGTATAATAATAAAAGCAGGAAAATTTCTGCAAAGCTCTATCTCTACATTTGAAAGGAAGATATCAGCCATGGATTCCTATATAGTTAGACAAGCAATTGTAAATGAAAATCAAAAGGCACTCGGATATGAAATTTTATATACCGATAGTCAATATAACACGGGTCACACCGATGATTCAACTGCTGCTAACGCCATTGAAAATTTTCTTTCCACAATGGACAGCGAAAAATTCCTTGACGGAAAAATTGCGTTCCTCACCTTCACACATAATCTTCTTGAACGCAACATCCCGAAAATGTTTGCCACAAACAAGCTTATTATCCAAATAGAGGATTCGCTTATCACAAATCCAATGTCACAGGCATTGATCACCAAATTTAAGCAGAGCGGTTATAAAATTGCCGTTATCGACTTTGAATTTGCACCGAGATTCTTTGGTATCCTCGATATAGTCGACTACATCAAAGTGAATTTTTCGAGCAATGACCCATCTATTGAAAATATTGTAAACATTGGAAAATCATTCGGCAAAAAAATAATAGGCTATAAAATTGAAACACAGGAACAGTACGAACGTGCTCAAAAGCTTGGCTGTTCTTATTTTCAAGGTTCCTATGTATCGGAAAAAATGCCGTCCACGATAAAATCCATGAGTCATATCCAAAGCAATTTCTTCCTTCTCATGCTTGCCGTTACCAAGGACGAACCGGATATTGACGAAATTGAAAGTATCATCTCACGTGACGTTTCTCTTACATACTCGCTTTTAAGGCTTGTTAACTCGGCATACTTTGCTTTGAGAAACCGTGCCCGCTCCGTTAAGCAGGCACTTGTTATCCTTGGTCTTGGTCAGCTTAAGCAATGGATTTACCTTCTCAGCTTCAAACAGGACGACGGTTCCATGCCGGATGAGCTTATCAAGATATCATTCCTGCGTGCTACTTTTGCTGCAGAGCTTGTTGAATTTGCAAATAATATGCCCATATCTCGTTCCGAAGCTTATCTTATGGGTATGTTCTCGACCCTTGGAAAATTAATGCAAATGCCGCTTGAAGAAGTTCTCACCAAGCTTCCCATCAGTGATGAGATAAAGGACGGTCTGCTGCATCAGACGGGTAAGGCAGGTTTGCTTTACAAGCTTATAATTTCCTATGAAAAAGCTGACTGGAGCACTATGAGCAAGGCTGCTGCCGAGCTTGGTATCCCTCAGGCAATGATCGCACAGAAATATTTTGAATGTGTTGAAAATGTAAACGCTATCTGGAATGGTCTTACACAACCGAATAATAACGCTGTATAAATTAATATACAAAAATATACCATCGTTTTTCTAAGTAAAAAACGATGGTATTCTTTTTTAGCTATTTGAATTTTCTCAAAAATGTTGGTCTGAACCATTTTATATAGCTCATTTTTATAGTTGCAAGACAAAAATCATATAGTAAAAATATAGCGTTCATTATAACCAAAAGTCCGGGCAGCATAAACTCTTTCATAAATCCGAACTCTTCTATCAGATCTATCGTTCCCAATATCTTTACCGTAAGCTGATAGATAACAACAAGTGCAGCATTATAAACAGCAAACTTTATTATCCAGCCAAAAACTTTGCTTTTCAGCCTTTCTATCACATATTTCAGTATAGGATAATATCCGAAAAACACTGCAAAAAATATTGCCGCTTCTTTATCCGGAGTAATAAAAAATGAAAGTATTGCCACTGTTGCATATGTCACAAAAGCCCACGATGACGAAACCTCAATTGCAACTATCGTCATCAGCATTCCAGCAAAAAGCGGCAACGTTATATTAAGCGGCGGAAAAACCGCAGTCAAAAACATAAGCAGCAAGCATAGTGACGCCATTATTCCTCCAAGTGACACTTTATAGCTTATCTTACGTCCTGATCTATTTAACGAGTTCTCCTCCGTTTTATTATTTAGGGTATTTTTTTGCGTCATATTTATCTCCCGATCTCAAACAAATAATTCTAAGCATTTCCTTAGAGCATGTTCACATAAAACTAATATGCAGATTTTTGAGCATAATTTCGTCAAATTCAAAGCAAAAATGTACAGACATACTGTCGTATTTCAAATATTTTCAACAAAAAAGTTTGCAGAATTTGCCAAAAATGCGTGTTAGGCTTTAATGTGAACACGCTCTAACAACAAGGAACACAATCTCCGCCCGCACACTCGCAGCAGCAATCCAGACATATCATGCCCTGGCAAATATCACAAGCCGTACAAACACCGCCCATATGATCAGACTTATCATACGGATTGCCTCTCATTTTACCGTCTGCGCCGTTTGACATATGATCAAACGCAGACCTGTACTCGCTATTGCTCGGATCAAGTCTTACCGCTTCGGTAAAATTCCTGTATGCTTCGTCAAGTCTTCCCTTTCCATAGCATATACTGCCTTTTAAGAAATACCACTCAGCATTTCCGAATTCCGTACCTCCAAGCATTGCTTCTGCCTCATCATAATTTCCTTCCTGTATCTTATGACGCACGCCGGCATAAACGCTGTTTCCGCCGCCTCTTCTCATATTCATGATTTCATCATACGCTGCTGTATATTCATCGAGCCTACCCGGATCGTCCTTTATAAGTCTTTTATACGCTGCCTTTATCTGCTCATCATCCGAATTCTGAGAAATACCTAGAATTTTATAAGGGTCATTCATATTTATTCCTTACCTTTCTGCTTTTTACCGCTTACAATACCGTTAAAATTATTTCTTAACCCCATATAAACTATATTATCAAGAATGGTCTTAAACTGTCTTATATCAAGATGGACATACACATCAGCCAATGCTCCAAGCGTAATATTCACGCTGAACTTAGCCGCATTTTCCGACTGCTCCTTATCCATATTCATATACGGATTATAGCTGCCGCTTTTTAAGTCATGTTCATAATCATTATAGGCATCTGCAATATAAATATATCTCCCCAACAAATATCCGAATCTTTTCAGATATTTTTTTTGTTCGGCATCATCACTCAGATACGAGGCGATCTCGCTTAATATCATAGAGCTTGGCTCGCTTGCGTCATCAATTGACTCAGTTCCGCTTCTTTCCGTTTCAAGCTGTTTCTTCATACATTTCTCAACATATTCCGCAAGTTCCGGATAAAGTACATATGCCTTGCGATAGCTTTTTTTCATCGCACGGCATATTATCCATGCTGCTATTTTCTTAATGCCTTTATTATCACAGAAATCGTCCCTGTATTTATTATACACCAAAATACATTCGCAGCAAGCCGTAAATTTCAGCATATCTCTGTCCTTACAGCAAAGGCAGGGTCTCTTTTTCAGAGGATGCGCCACGCATGTCTGATTTTCAAATGTGCATTTATTATCTGTCATTGCATATTCAAGCATACCTAAAAATACGAAATCGTAGCTGAGCAGCATTCTTGAAGCAAATCCAAAATTTTTCCCAAGGGTTTTGCAAAGTCCGCAATAAAACCCACGATACATATCATAATCACATATCATAAGCCGAGGCTTAAAAGGCTTCACATATCCGAACAAACTCCTTAGGCTCCCTCCTTCATCATATGAAATTATTATAACACACTCTCACCATGATGTCAAACAAATGATTATACTACCCATAACTTTATTCTATAATCCATCAAGCATTATTCATAAAAAATTAATTGACAATGCAGTTTTTTAAGAGTATTATATGTACAGAATGTATTAATATTAAATGCGCTGACGAGGAGCAAAACGGACGTATTATTTTCAGAGAGCTGTTGGCTGGTGTAAAACAGCAATAATTATCCGATAATAAATCACCTCCGAGCAGTCACATTGAAAATTGCAGTAAATGTGAACGTGTTTCTTACGTTATAAAGAATCGCATTGATTGATGCGGCTAAGTGCGGATTTTTTATCCGAATAAGAGTGGTATCGTGGAAGCTATGCTTTCATCTCTTGGATCAAGAGGTGAAAGCTTTTTTATTTTTAAAAGGAGATTTTTAAATGATTTTAAACGGTTCGCAGATAATTCTTGAGTGTCTCTTAGAACAGGGCGTTGATACGGTTTTTGGCTATCCGGGCGGTGCCGTACTTAATATTTACGATGAATTATATCGTTACAGCGACAAGATAACGCATATTCTTACGGCTCACGAACAAGGGGCTGCTCATGCTGCCGACGGATATTCAAGGACTACCGGAAAAACCGGAGTTGTAATTGCAACATCAGGTCCTGGGGCTACAAATCTTGTAACCGGCATTGCGACCGCTTACATGGACAGCATTCCTCTTGTTGCCATAACAGGAAATGTTGCTACCTCGCTGCTCGGCCTTGACAGCTTTCAGGAGGTCGACATAACCGGTATAACAATGCCAATTACCAAGCATAACTTTATTGTAAAAGACATATCACAGCTTGCTGACGCTTTGCGCAAAGCATTTTTTATTGCAAATGACAGCAGAAAAGGTCCCGTTCTCATCGATATCCCCAAAGACATAACTGCTGCAACATATGAATATGAACCGGTCACTCCACCGTCACATCAATTATTCACGGATGACCACGATCTGCAAATTGCGGCAGACATCATAAACCGCTCGGAACGTCCTTTCATCTATGCAGGCGGCGGTGCGGTATCTTCCGGAGCATACCAAGAGCTTGCTAAGCTTGCAGAAATAATCGACGCTCCCGTTTCTCTCACTCTTATGGGGCAATGTGCATTTGACAACACCTCTCCCAGATACACCGGTATGCTTGGTATGCACGGAACTAAAACCTCATCGCTTGCTGCCGTTGAATGTGATGTCATGATAGTCATTGGCTCCCGCTTTTCCGATAGAGTAACCTGCAGCACAAGCAGCTTTGCACAGCTTATGCAAAATAAAAAAATAATCCAATTTGAGATAGACCCTGCGGAATTTAACAAAAATGTTTCGGTACATTGTACCGTAAACGGAGACATAAAGCTTTCTCTTCAAAAGCTTATTTCTCTTATCAAGCCGCAAAAGCATCCCGAATGGATGAACAAAATATATGACCGGAATAAAAAATATTCTCTCAAGCAAATATCAGACGACCCGACCGATGTTCTTCCGCAATATGTGATCGAAACTCTTCACTTTCTGACTGGCGGAAAAGCCATCATCACAACCGAAGTCGGACAAAATCAGATGTGGGCAGCCGAATTCTATAAATTCAAGTACCCACGCACATTTGCTTCCTCCGGAGGTCTTGGAACTATGGGCTATGGTCTTGGCGCCGCTATCGGAAGCAAGGTCGGCAATCCCGATGTACCCGTCATAAACATCGCAGGTGACGGAAGCTTCTACATGAACATGAATGAGCTTACCACTCTTGCTAAATATAATCTCCACGTAATTGAGCTTATATTCAACAATTCCGTTCTCGGCATGGTAAGGCAGTGGCAGAAGCTTTTTTACGGCGGCAGATTTTCACAGACAAACCTCGAAAAAGACACGGATTTTGAACTTCTCGGCAAGGCGCTCGGCATAAAAGCCTATACCATACGACAAAAAGATGATGTTCTTCCCGTTCTTACCAAAGCTCTTTCCGCAAACACTCCCGTACTTATCAACTGCATCATTGACAAAGACATAAACGTACTGCCCATGGTTCCTGCCGGTGCATCTATCGCAGAACCCATTCTTGAAATAAAATAAACGGAGGAAATATTATGCAGAACAAAACCATAGAGATATTTGACTCGACACTGCGTGACGGTGTTCAGGGTGAAAATGTCAATTTTTCCGTTGAGGATAAATTCAATGTCATGAAGGCGCTTGACAAATTCGGCATTGACTACATTGAAGCAGGAAATCCTGCATCAAATCAGAAAGACCTTGAATTTTTCAAGCGTGCACAGGACTACCCTCTTTCACATTCAAAACTGGTGGCTTTTGGCTCAACACGCCGTAAAAATATCTCCTGTGAAGAGGACTTGCTTTTTACCACACTTGCGGAAACAAATGTAGAATATGTATCTATCTTTGGAAAAAGCTGGGATTTGCACGTTACTGATATTATCGGCACCACTCTCGAAGAAAATCTCGCCATGATAACCGACTCAATAAAATATCTTTGCTCCAAAGGGAAGAAGGTATTCTTCGATGCCGAGCATTTCTTTGACGGCTACAAACACAATCCCGAATATGCTGTCAAAACCATAAAGTCAGCTGAAGAAGCAGGTGCTTTCTGCATAACACTTTGTGACACTAACGGCGGCTGTTTTCCCGATGAGATAGAAAAAATCACCGCTGCTGCCGTTGCTGCGGTGAATATAAAAATTGCTATACATTGTCACAACGACACAGGCTGTGCCGCCGCAAACTCATTTGCTGCCGTAAAAGCAGGTGCATCACAGATACAAGGCACGGTAACAGGCATAGGCGAACGTTGCGGAAACACCAATCTCACTACAGTAATTGCAGGCTTGCAGCTCAAAATGGGAATAAAATGCGTACCTGACGAAAGTGTTTCCCGCCTTACACAGCTTGCACGATATGTATCCGAAGTCTGCAACATCAAGCTCACAAGCACCATGCCATATGTCGGAAAAAGCGCTTTTGCGCACAAGGGCGGTATGCACGCCGACGGTGTCATCAAAAATCCTATCAGCTTTGAACACATATCCCCCGATGCTGTCGGAAACAAGCGCAACATTCTGCTTTCCGAAGTCGCAGGACGCTCTGCTATACTCCAAAGGATAAATGAAATTGCTCCTAATCTGAAAAAAGACAGTCCCGAAACAGCCTCTATCATCGATATGCTCAAAGAAAAAGAATTCAACGGATATCAATACGAAGCTGCCGAGGCATCATTTGAACTTCTTGTAAAAAAATATCTCGGCACTCTTGAAAACTATTTCAATATCGTATACTTTAAAATTGTAGGTGAAAAATCCGGAAGTCAAGACGAACGTCAGACCCCATCTACCGCCATGGTAAAAATCTTTGTCGGCGGTAAATATCAAATCGCAGCAGACGAGGGAGATGGTCCTGTAAATGCAATAGACAAGGCTTTGCGAAAGGCTCTTGCGGTTTTTTATCCTCAGATCTCTGAACTTCATCTTTCCGACTACAAGGTAAGAATAATTGACGGAAGTGCCGCTACTGCCGCAAACACACGTGTTCTTATTGAAAGTACCGACGGCAAGGACATCTGGACTACCGTAGGTACTTCTACCGACATCATCAACGCATCCGTCATCGCACTTACAGACAGTATCGAATACAAGCTCATGAAAGACGGCGTACAATTAATATCCTGATTTATCAAACCCGCAGCGGTGTTATCGTATTTTCATCGCTGTGGGTTTTTACATATTTCATAAATCTCTCCATAGACAATGTAAGCTTTGAGCTTTTAATATATGCAAGTCCGACTTCTCTTTTGTTTATCGGCACACTAAGCGGAATTTCGATCAACTCTCCGCTTTGTAGCTCATTTGCAACAAAATTTTTTATAACACAAGCCACGCCAAGTCCTATCTTTGCAAATTCTATAAGCATATCCATACCGTTGACTTCCAAAATATGCTCAGGCTCTATATCATTCTCCTTAAAATATCTGTCCACATGAAGTCTTGAAACATTTTCACCGTCAAGCAGCATTATATTCGCATTTTCAAAAATGCTCGTACAGCCTCTGTCATACAGATTATTTATATATGATTTTGTGGACACAAAAATATCGTCTATCTCTCCAAACGAATGGAATGAAAGCTCGGTCATATTTTCAGGCTTGACTATAAGTCCTATATCAATTCTTCCGTCCATAAGAAGCTTATGGATATGCGCTGACGAATAACATTCTATCGTTATTTTTATATGAGGATTTTCTTCAATAAATCCTTTTAAATACGGCAGCAGCAGATTCTTGCAAAGCACGCCGCTTGCTCCCAATCTGAGTCTGCCTATTCCGAGCTCGTTTATATGCCTAAGCTTATCTTCTCCGCTTTTTATTATATCAAATGCGGTCTTTAATTCCTCATACAGTATCTTTCCCTCATCGGTAAGCGTTACTCCCCTGTGATTCCTTACAAACAGGACAGTTCCCAGGCTTTCTTCCATTTTGGTTATAGCCTTGCTTATCGCAGGCTGACTTATATAATTCATTTCTGCCGCTTTTGAAATACTTTCACACTCTGCAACCGCACAAAAAAGTCTGTACCTGTTAAGATTGCTTTCGGAAATCATATCGTCTAGCCTCCATAACTCAAAATTATATCACTTATTCATTATATGTATTTGAATTATATCATAACATATGGTATAATTCAACTATAAAACAATGAATATTTAAAGAAAGGCTGGTTTTTTCAATGGGTATGACTATGACACAAAAGATCCTTGCTGCTCATGCAGGTCTTGAAAAGGTAGAACCCGGTCAGCTTATCAAATGCAAGCTAGACATGGTTCTCGGAAACGACGTTACTACTCCCGTAGCCATAAATGAATTTAACAAAGCAGGATTTAACAGCGTTTTTGACAAAAATAAAATTTCCCTCGTAATGGATCACTTCACTCCGAACAAGGACATCAAATCTGCGGCTCATACCAAACAATGCCGTGAATTTGCTTCCAAGCTTAAAATCAAAAATTACTTTGATGTCGGAGATATGGGTGTTGAACACGCTCTCCTGCCCGAAAAGGGTCTGGTTGCTTCGGGTGAATGTATTATCGGTGCGGACAGCCACACCTGTACATATGGTGCGCTCGGTGCTTTTTCTACCGGAGTGGGTTCTACCGACATGGCGGCAGGCATGGCTACCGGCGAAGCATGGTTCAAGGTTCCTTCAGCCATAAAATTTAATCTTAAAGGCAAGCTTAATAAATATGTTATGGGCAAAGATGTTATCCTTCACATCATCGGTATGATAGGTGTTGACGGCGCTCTTTACAAATCTATGGAGTTTTCGGGAGAGGGACTTGCAAGCCTTTCTATGGATGACCGTCTTTCTATGGCAAACATGGCTATCGAGGCAGGTGCAAAAAACGGTATATTTGCAGTTGATGAAATCACCAAAGCATATCAAAACGGAAGAGTAAACCGTGAATACAAAATTTATGAAGCTGACCACGACGCCGTATATGATGCCGTATACGACATTGATCTTTCCGAGATAAAGCCTACCGTTGCATTTCCGCATCTTCCCGAAAACACTCGCACAGTCGAACAAGCAGGTGATGTCAAAATTGACCAGGTAGTTATCGGTTCATGCACAAACGGACGTATGGAGGACATGGAAATGGCTGCTTCAATTCTTAAAGGCAGGCATATTCATCCAGGAGTACGCTGTATCGTTATCCCGGCTACTCAGAAAATATATCTTGATTGTATGGAAAAAGGTCTTTTAAAAATATTTATTGAAGCTGGCTGTGCCGTTTCAACTCCTACCTGCGGTCCTTGTCTCGGAGGACATATGGGTATTCTTGCGGCAGGTGAAAGAGCTGTTTCTACCTCCAACAGAAACTTTGTCGGACGTATGGGACATCCCGAATCGGAGGTTTACCTTGCTTCTCCCGCAACTGCAGCAGCTTCTGCCATCACGGGCAAAATAAGCAGCGCCGAAGAAATTTTCAATGCATAAGAAAGGATGGTGTTTTTATGAAAGTATCCGGCTTTGTACATAAATACGGCAATAATGTAGATACGGACGTTATCATTCCGGCAAGATATCTCAACTCCTCCGATCCAAAAGAGCTTGCCTCTCACTGCATGGAGGATATTGACCCGGAATTTGTAAAAAAGGTCAAACAGGGCGATATAATCGTTGCAGACAATAACTTTGGCTGCGGTTCTTCACGTGAACACGCTCCCATCGCCATAAAAGAAAGCGGTATCTCATGTGTCATTGCTTCCTCATTTGCACGTATTTTTTACAGAAATTCAATTAACACCGCTCTTCCCATTCTCGAATGTGATGAAGCTGCAAAAAATATTAACAGTGGTGATGAAGTGGAAATTGATTTTGACACGGGCATCATCACCGACAAGACTACCGGCATGACATTCAAGGCTCAGCCTTTCCCCGAATTTATCAAGGAGATCATAAATGCAGGCGGTTTGCTTAATTCACTGAAAAAATAAAGAGAGGTGCTTATACATGAACAAAAAAATTGCTGTTATAAAAGGCGATGGTATCGGTCCCGAAATTGTAACCGAAGCTTTAAAGGTGCTTGATAAGACCGGCGAAAAATTCGGACACAGCTTTGAATATACATACGTTTTAATGGGCGGCTGTGCGATCGATGAAACAGGCGTACCTTTGCCGCAGGAAACAATTGATATTTGTCTTGCTTCGGACAGTGTTCTGCTTGGTGCTGTCGGCGGTAAAAAATGGGACAATCTTCCCGGAAATCTTCGCCCCGAAGCAGGACTTCTCGGTATAAGAGGCGCTTTAAAGCTTTTCGCAAACATTCGTCCTGCCAAACTTCTCAAACCTTTAGCTTCCGCTTGTCCTCTCAAGCCGGAAATCACAAACAACGGACTTGATCTTGTAATAGTGCGTGAGCTTATCGGCGGTGCATATTTTGGTGAGCATAAAACCGTCACAAATCCCGACGGAAGCAAAACTGCAAGCGATAACATGGTTTATTCCGACTATGAAATTGAACGTATCTGCCGCGTGGCATTTGAAATGGCAAGAAAGCGTCGTTCAAAAGTACACTCCGTTGACAAGGCAAACGTTCTTGATTCTTCAAGACTCTGGAGAGAAATTTCTCACAAGGTTGCTTCCGAATATCCCGATGTTGAATTTGACGATATTCTTGTTGACAACTGTGCTATGCAGCTTGTAAGAAACCCTGCGCAGTTTGATGTACTCGTAACGGAAAATCTGTTCGGTGACATTCTTTCCGACGAAGCGTCCATGATAACCGGCTCGCTCGGAATGATACCATCTGCATCACTCGGTGAAACCTCGCTCGGTCTTTATGAACCTATCCACGGTTCTGCTCCTGACATTGCAGGTCAGAACAAGGCTAATCCTATTGCTACTATTCTTTCTGCCGCTATGATGCTGCGTTATTCATTCGATATGTCCGCTGAAGCAGATGCTATTGAAAATTCCGTAACCAAGGTTCTTGAATCAGGCTTCCGTACATCTGACATTATGTCCGATTCCGAAGGTCTCAAATGTGTTTCCTGCACCGAAATGGGCGATCTCATATCTTCTGAAATATAATGACGGGGCAAGCCCCTTATTGAAAGCCTATCCTCTATGATACATGTTTCCATAGAGGATATTATTTGGTATAAATTTTTTACCAATCTTTATGACTATTGTAAACTTATATGCAATTAAAATGTACAATGGAGAGCAGAAGTTTTTTGATAGAGCAAATATTAAACTTATTATTATTGCTGTATTATTTTTAATTTATTTATATGATAAATCATCAGCATTAATGGTATATTGGACAAGTAATAATATATTATCTGCTCTAAAAATTACTTTTGGAATGGTAAATAAAAATAGAAATATATCTTT
>CASFZT010000040.1 GCA_949299215.1 uncultured Ruminococcus sp. | reverse complement strand
ACTTAGGCAAGATGTCCCCCGCCTCTAAGGCGGCGGGTTCCATATTCAGTTTCAGTTGGGGTTCAATCCCCAACTGAAACTTCATCGCAGCTTCGCTGCTGCTTGCCGCATTGAATGACGGGGCAAGCACCTTATTGAATTTATGATTTCATTTTGCAAAGAACGGGAATGAAAATAATCAAAAGCAAGGGGAAAATAATTGCCGAGGCAATACCCGTATTAAGACTTCCGCCCGCAATATCCGAAACAACCCCTACCATGCCCGGTCCCAGACCGCAGCCTGCATCACCTGCAAGTGCGAAAAACGCAAACATAGCCGTGCCTCCGCCTTTTATATTCTTTGCACCAAGACTGAATGTTCCGGGCCACATTATTCCGACGGACGCTCCGCAGAGCGCACAGCCGACAAATCCCAGCATGGGTATCGGCGAAAATGAGATCAGCATATATGACGCCGCACATAATACTCCGCTTATCGTCATAAAACGCTCCAATGGTATTTTGTCGCCGTATTTTCCGTAGACCGCTCTTGAACTGCCCATCATTACTGCAAAAAGCAAAGGTCCTGCAAGGTCGCCTGCTGCCTTGCCCACACCAAGTCCTTTTTCCGCAAACGCCGACGCCCATTGGCTTACTGCCTGCTCGGATGCACCTGCGCAAAGCATGAGCAGCATAAGTATAAGAAACGTCTTATTTACAAACAGCTCCTTTATACTTAAGCCCTCTCCGTCATTGTTGAGCTGTTCTATCGGCACTTTCATAAAGTATATCGTATTAAGTGCAGGTATCACTGCCCATATAAGAGCAAGCAGCTTGTAATTCTCTATGCCGAAAACCGCAAAGAATAACGTCGAAACAAGCACCACTCCGACGTGCCCCCAGCAGTAAAAGGAGTGCAGCAGGCTCATAGCCTTTTCTTTGTTATCGGACGGACATGCTTCCACGATCGGACTTACCAGCACTTCAAGCAAACCTCCGCCTATTGCATATACAAATACGGAAATGAGTATCCCGACATAGGGCACAGGCAGTATATCCGGCAGAAATGCAAGCAGTGCAAGTCCTGCCGCAGCCAAAATATGCGCCGCACATATCGCTTTTCTGTAGCCTATCTTATCCGTAAGACCTGCCGAAAGCAGATCGACCGTAAGCTGTACGCCGAAATTAAATGTGACAAGTCCCGCTATCTGTGCAAGAGAAAGGTCATAGCTTTCCTGCAGCGTCACAAATAAAAGCGGCACAAAATTATTTACTATCGCCTGTACTATATATCCTATAAAACAGGCATACATTGTAGAACGGTATCCAAGTCGCATAAAAATAAACTTCCTTCAATAAGGGACTTGCCCCGTCATTATATATATATATATATGTGTATCTTAATTTTCCGACGGCTTGTTTGCAGCCATGCTCCGAACGACCTCTTCCATAAGCACGGCAGGTCTGCCGCCCTTTGCAAGCTTTACTGCTATATACGGTTTTTCTGCACCGTTTACGGTAACACGCCCCTTATATTCCTTTACAAGAGCCTGTATCTGTTCGATAGAGGCTGTTTTCATATAGAAATACAACACGTCATTGCGCTGTGTTATCTCCGTAATTCCTATATTGCTTGCCATATTTCTGATAAGCGCAACTGTGATAAGGCCCTGTATTGCTTTGGGCGGCTCGCCGTAGCGGTCTATAAGCTCGTCTATAAGGTCCATTGCGTCCTCGTTTGTCTGCAAAGCAGCAATTTTTCGGTAGATATCCAGTCTGCCCGAAAGGCTTTCTATATATTTTTCCGGTATATGCGCTTCTATCTGCAGATCAACAAGGCACTCCTCGGGCTTTCTTGGCGGCGCTTCACCCTTTTGCTCGGCAATTGCCTCGGACAAAAGCTGAAGGTACATATCATAGCCTACCGCTTCCATATGTCCGTGCTGCTTTCCACCCAAGATAGAACCTGCTCCTCTTATTTCAAGGTCACGCATTGCAATTCTGAAGCCGCTGCCGAACTGTGTAAATTCACGTATTGCTTCAAGACGCTTTGTTGCGATCTCGGATATCGCCTTGCCTCTGCGGAATGTGAAATATGCAAATGCACGGCGGTTTGAACGCCCCACTCGCCCTCGGAGCTGATAAAGCTGTGAAAGTCCGAGATTATCCGCATCCTCAATAATAAGCGTGTTTACATTCGGTACGTCAACGCCTGTTTCGATAAGCGTGGTACATACTAAAATATCTATCTCATGCTCAATAAGCTGCTGCCATATGTCGGAAAGTGCTTCTTCGCCCATCTGTCCGTGTGCAACGCCTATTCTTGCATCGGGGAGAAGCTTTGCAAGATTTGCGGCGCAGAGCTCAATGCTGTCTATGCGGTTGTGGATATAGTATACCTGACCGCCTCGGCGCAGCTCTTTGGAGATCGCCTGCACGATAACGCCCGTGTTATGCTCTATAACATATGTCTGCACGGGCTTTCTGTCAATGGGCGGTTCTTCGATAACGCTCATGTCACGTATACCGCTCATTGCCATATTAAGCGTTCTGGGAATGGGAGTTGCGGAAAGGGTAAGAACGTCCACGCCCGCAAACATCTCCTTGAATTTTTCCTTGTGCGCAACGCCGAAACGCTGCTCCTCATCTATTATAACAAGACCGAGGTCTTTGAATTTAACGTCCTTCTGGACAAGACGGTGTGTGCCTATCACCATGTCTATCTCTCCGCGGCGCAGCTCCTTTAAAATTTCCTCCTGCTCCTTTTTGCTGCGGAAGCGTGAAAGAAGCTGTATCTTCATGGGAAAATGCTCAAAGCGTTTGAGTGCGGTCTGATAATGCTGCCACGCAAGAACGGTAGTAGGCGTAAGAATAACGCACTGCTTGCTGTCCAGCATACACTTGAATGCCGCACGGAAAGCGACCTCTGTTTTTCCGAAGCCCACATCACCGCAAAGGAGTCTGTCCATAGGTATGGATTTTTCCATATCGTCCTTTATTTCCTGTATGCAGCGAAGCTGATCGTCCGTTTCTGTATAGGGAAATCTGCTTTCAAAGTCATTCTGCCAGTCGCAGTCCTCGGAAAACGCAAATCCCTTTGTCTGTGCACGCAAGGCATAAAGCCTTGTAAGCTCCTCCGCCATATCCTTGACCGCTTTTTTTACACGGCTGCGTGTTTTCTGCCACTCCGTCGAGGAGAGCTTGTTGAGCTTTACACCCGTATCGTCACGAGGACCTATATATTTTGATACCATATCAAGCTGGTTTACCGGAACATACAAAACGTCCGTGCCTGCGTACTGAATAGTGATATAATCCTTTGTTATACCCTCAAGCTCAAGCTTTTTTATACCCTTGAAGCGTCCTATGCCGTGCAGCGCATGAACGACAAGATCGCCCTCGGTTATATCGGAAAGTGATCTTATTTCCTCACCCTTTTTGACTTTTTTAAGCTTTCGGCGTGATACGGCTGCACGTGCCTGGGTTATAAGTGCGGATTTTATATCAGGATAATCATATCCCGAGCTTACACAGCCTGTTGTAAGAAGAACACGTCCTCTGACGACCTCCGAGCGTTCCGTAAGGATATCGCACGGGATATTTTCCTCACGCAGATCGTTTGCAAGGATAGGCAGGGTCTTTTCCGAGCCTGCCATTACGATTACGGAATATCCGCTTCGGCAAAAACTCTGCAAGTCCTCGATAAGCTGACGTATCTCTCCGCCCCACGGTGCGGTTTGTGATGCGTTGAGCGTAAGCAGGCGCTTAAAGCGCATATTTTCTCCGCCTCGCATAAAGGTGTTCATGTAAATTTCGGTGAACGGCTCCGCACATGACAGCATCTCGCCCCATTCAAGCATATACCCTTCCAGTCCTCTGCAAAGCTCGCCTTCTTCTATGAGCAGCTTTAAGTCCTCGGCGTGCTGTGCAAGAACGCCCTTTGCCTTTTCGGCGGCGTTATGGTATTCGCTGAATATAACAATGCTGTTTTCATCAAGATAGTCGAATATCGTTGACGGATATTCATATGCAAGCGGCAGATATTTATCAATATTTCCCGGGAAAAGTCCGTTTTCAAGGCGGTCGGTATCCTTTGCAAGATTTGCACGTACAAGCTCGGCACGTTTTCCTCTTACGGAAACAGACAGCTTTTTTATACGCTCGGAAAGCACCTGCGGCGTATCAAAAAGCACCTCTGCGGCAGGCGGTATCTTTATTTTCTGCAAAGAGTCCGTTCTGCGCTGGCTTTCGGTATCAAAATGAGATATGGTATCTATCTCATCTCCCCAGAACTCTATTCTTACGGGAAATGCTTCCTGTACGGGAAAAATGTCTATGATAGCGCCTCTTACCGAAAACTGCGATGCGCCCTCGACCTTGTCGCAGCGTGAATATCCTGCGGCAATAAGGTCTGCCATAAGCGCCGCAAGGTCTGCGGAGGTACCGGCTTCAAGCTCTATGGTACGCTTTTTCAGGATATCCGGAGGCAGAGTTTTTTGCAGAACGGCTTCTGCGGAGGCACATATAAAACGGCAGGAATTGTCCGCAATATGGCTCAAAATGCCGATACGTGCATATTCATATTCACGTGATATGCTTTCAGCGGCGGTAAACGAAAAATCCTTTGCAGGATAGACATATCCGCAGATACCGCCGGACATTTCGTTTATATCGTCACAGATGCGCCGTGCGGAAGACTCGTCCTCGGTTATGATAAGGATGGGTGAATAATCGTATATACCAAGCACAAGCTGTGCCTTGTGTATACCGGAAACACCCGTTACCGACACGGGGGATTCCTTTCTTTGTACGGCAAGGAGCAGATCTTTGTATATGCTAAGCTTTTCTATTGATTTAATGAAAATGGAATTAAGCATTTTTATTACTCATTTCTTGGTTATCAGCTATTGTATTTGTTCATGGCTTCGTCTGTTTTGCCCTGCACCATAAGCTCGATGCAGGAAACGGCTTTGTCCGTACCCTCGTGCATTTTTTCTATCTCCTCGACAGTAAAGCGTGAGAGCACCCATGCGGCGAGGTCGTAATCCTTTGACGGCTTTGCACCCACGCCTATCTTTATACGCGGAAAGGTGTCCTTTCCCGTAAGATATATTATAGATTTGATGCCGTTATGACCGCCGTCCGAGCCTTTTCTGCGTATGCGCAGCTTTGACGGCTCAAGGCTTATGTCATCATAACATATTATAACATTTTCAATGGGGATTTTGTAGAAATTCATTGCTTCAACGATAGCCTCGCCGCTGTTGTTCATATATGTGGACGGCTTCATGACAAGACAGCTCACACCGTTTATGGATACAACGGCGGTAAGTGATTTAAAGCGTATCTTTTTTATCTGAAAATCATGCTTTGCCGCAAGAGTGTCCACCGCCATAAAGCCTGCGTTGTGTCTTGTGTTTGCATACTGCTCACCGGGGTTTCCCAGACCTGCTATGATATATTTCGGAGAACCTGCCGGTTCGGAGTTCTTTTCGGCATTAAGCCTGTCAAAAATATCAAAAATGCTCATAATTTAACCTTTCCTGTAAAATTATCGGATAGAGTATATAACTTAGGCAAGATGTCCCCCACCTCTAAGGCGGTGGGTTCCATATTCAGCTCCGCTGCGGCTTACCGCATTGAATGACGGGGCAAGCCTTTTATTGAACGCACTTTAACCCCACAAGCTTACTTGTGGGGCAAAGCAATATATTCGATAGCTTACATATACATCTTAGCTGTTGAAAAGGGGGGAAACCGGCTTATCGGCATAAATTCTCTGGATAGCCTGTGCAAATACGGGAGCGACGGGGAGTATAGTGATCTTGTCAAGCTGTTTTTCGGGAGGAAGTGCAATGGTATCAAGAAGTACAAGCTCCTTGATGGGGCTCTTTTCGATTCTTTCGATAGCAGGACCGGAAAGAACACCGTGTGTCGCACAAGCATATACCTCGCTTGCACCGCCTATCTCGATAATTGCTCTTGCTGCGTTGCAGAGAGTGCCTGCCGTGTCTATCATATCATCTACAAGAATTACCTTTTTATTCTCAACATTACCGATAATATTCATGACTTCACAAACATTTGCCTTCTGACGGCGCTTGTCAACGATAGCAAGAGGTGCGTCAAAGCGCTGTGCAAAGTTTCTTGCTCTTGTTACCGAGCCAAGGTCGGGAGATACTACCATGCAGTCGTCCTTTACATCCTTGAACTTTTCAACAAAGTACGGTGCAAGAAGCGGAACGCCGAGAAGATGATCTACCGGGATATTGAAAAAGCCCTGTATCTGAGGACAGTGCAGATCCATTGAAAGAACTCTGTCTGCTCCCGCAACGGTGATGAGGTCGGCAACAAGCTTTGCGGAAATAGGATCTCTTGCCTTTGCCTTTCTGTCCTGTCTTGCATAGCCGAGATATGGGATAACTGCGGTAATTCTTCCTGCAGACGCTCTCTTGAATGCGTCGATCATGATGAGGAGCTCCATAAGGTTGTCATTTACGGGCGAGCTTAAAGACTGCACAACGAAAACGTCCGAGCCTCTTACGCTTTCCTTGATGGAAACGCTTATCTCACCATCGGAAAATGTAACTACTTCAGATTCGCCAAGCGGCAGACCCAGATTTTTTGCGATCTCTTCCGCAACTCTTGGATTGGAGTTTGCTGTAAATATCTTGATATCCTTGCCGTGAATATTCATTTTTACTTCCCCTTTTTCATAGTTGGATTTTGGTTTGTGGTTTATATGCGAAGACAGCCTTATATGCTGTCATGAGTCCGTTTTTGGAAGTCAGTCCTTCCTGCCGAGCTTCTTTTCGGAAAAGCCCTCAACTATATGCATATCCGTTCTGTCGATCGCAAGTGCGCCGTCGGGGATATCCTTTGTTACGGTAGAGCCTGCGGCGGTGTATGCGTTTTTGCCTACATTTACGGGTGAAACAAGGTTTGTGTTGCAGCCGATAAATGCGCCGTCGCCAATCGTTGTATGATACTTTGATCTGCCGTCGTAATTTGCAGTACAGGTACCGCAGCCGAAGTTTACTCTCTTGCCTACCGTACTGTCGCCTATGTAAGTAAGATGTGAAATCGACGTTTTGTCGCCTATTTCGGAGTTCTTTATCTCAACGAAATCGCCTATTTTAACGCCCGATTTAATGTGACTGCCCGGTCTTATATGAACGAACGGTCCTATCTTAACATTATTGTCTATAACGGAATCATAAGCCTGAACGCTGTTAAGGCGTGTGTCGTTTCCAACGGTGCAGTTTTCAACAATGCAGTTCGGACCTATGACGCAGTTTGCGCCTATTTCCGTCTTTCCTTTAAGGATAACTCCCTGCATTATCACCGTACCGTTTCCGACAGTGACATCTCTGCCGATGGTAACGCCGTCCGTACAGGTAAATTCAACACCTTCGTCCATAAGCTTATTAATTATAGCAGATCTTGCGGTATTATTCAACAACAAAAGACCTTTTCTGTCGTTTGCACCTAAAACAACGTCCGAATTTGAGGAAATATATGCATCTACACGATATTTTTCGCCGAAAAGTATATATACCGAGTCGGTAAGATAATATTCGCCCTGAGAATTTACGGGGACTATCTTGCCCAGCGCATCAATAAGCCTGTCGACACAAAACCAGTATGCTCCCGAGTTTATTTCCCGTATTTTTTTCTGTTCGACCGTTGCGTCATTTTCCTCGACAATACCGCATACGCCTGTATCATTTCTGATTATTCTGCCGTAGCCGTGAGGCTTTTCAAGCTCCGCCGTGATTATGGTAACGGCATTGCCTTTTTCCTCATGCATCGACAATGCGCCGAGTATAGTTTCCTTATCCATAAAAGGAGCGTCGCCGTTTAGGATAAGCACGTTTTTGTCCGTTCTCTCCCTGAGCCAGTCCATAGCCATCATAACGGCATGACCCGTACCCATTCTCTGTGACTGGAATACCGTGTGGTATTTTCCGTTCAGGTGCTCCTCGATTATTTCATGATTAAAGCCGGTTACAACACAGATGTCCTTTATTCCCGATTCTTCGCATGCTCTTATCGACCAGTCGAGCATAGGAAGTCCCAGTACCTCAAACATAGGCTTTGGAAGATCGGATTTCATTCTTTTGCCCTGACCGCCGGCAAGAATGACCGCACAGCTTTTTGCCGTAATATCGCTCATAAAACAAACCTACTTTCATTCCGCGTATATTTTATATTTTACATACATGAGCATTATATACATAACAATAGTATCGCATAAATTTTCTTGAATTTCAAGAGGATTTCAAGACTTTGTTCAACCTGCAACTTCTTTGTGTAAAATAAACAAAAAGTTTGGTTATAATTTTCTTGTTAAATGGTATGGAAATATGAGTGTAAATCTGTTATAATATAAATATGACCGTGTGACAGTAAAAATTAACCACTTTACGTCATGACGGTAACTAATTTTTAATTGGAGGTAATACCAATGGCACACAAATATTGTTATTTGTTCTCCGAGGGCGATGCTAACATGAGAGAGCTTCTCGGCGGTAAGGGTGCTAACCTTGCTGAAATGACCAAGATCGGTCTTCCCGTTCCCCAGGGCTTTACTATTTCTACCGAGGCTTGTACACAGTACTACGAGGACGGCAGAAAGATCAATGACGAAATTTTTGCACAGATCAATGAGTATATCGGTAAGATGGAAGAAATCACAGGCAAGAAGTTCGGCGATAAGGAAAACCCCCTTCTCGTTTCCGTTCGTTCCGGTGCCCGTGCTTCCATGCCCGGTATGATGGATACAATTCTCAACCTCGGTCTTAATGAGGACGTTGTTGAGGCTATGGCTGAAAAGTCCGGCAATGCAAGATGGGCTTACGACTGCTACAGAAGATTCATTCAGATGTACTCCGACGTTGTTATGGAAGTCGGCAAGAAGTACTTTGAAGAGCTTATCGATAAGATGAAGGCTGAAAAGGGCGTTACACAGGATGTTGAGCTTACCGCAGACGATCTTAAGGAGCTTGCTGAACAGTTCAAGGCTGAATACAAGGCTAAGATCGGTTCCGACTTCCCCACAGATCCTAAGGAACAGCTCATGGGCGCAGTTAAGGCTGTTTTCCGTTCATGGGACAACCCCCGTGCTAACGTATACCGCCGTGATAACGATATCCCCTATTCATGGGGTACTGCCGTTAACGTACAGATGATGGCGTTCGGCAATATGGGTGACGACTGCGGTACAGGCGTTGCATTTACACGTGATCCTGCTACGGGCGCTAAGGGTCTTTTCGGTGAGTTCCTTACAAACGCACAGGGCGAGGACGTTGTTGCAGGCGTTCGTACACCTATGCACATTTCCGAAATGGAACAGAAATTCCCCGCTGCTTTCAAGAGATTTAACGAGGTTTGCTCTATTCTTGAAAAGCACTACAGAGATATGCAGGATATGGAATTTACAGTAGAACACGGTGAACTCTTCATGCTCCAGACAAGAAACGGCAAGAGAACCGCTCAGGCTGCTCTTAAGATTGCCTGCGACCTTGTTGACGAAGGTATGAGAACAGAGGAAGAGGCTGTTGCTATGATTGATCCTCGTAACCTCGATACACTTCTCCATCCGCAGTTTGATGCTAAGTCTCTTAAGGCTGCTACACCTATCGGCAAGGGTCTTGGCGCTTCTCCGGGAGCTGCTTGCGGTAAGATCGTATTTACTGCTGACGATGCAGAGGCTTGGAAGGCAAAGGGCGAAAAGGTAGTTCTCGTTCGTCTTGAAACATCGCCGGAAGATATCACAGGTATGAAGGCTGCTCAGGGTATTCTTACGGTTAGAGGCGGTATGACATCTCACGCTGCTGTTGTTGCTCGTGGTATGGGTACTTGCTGCGTATCCGGCTGCTCCGATATCAATATGGACGAAGAAAACAAGAAGTTTATTCTCGGCGGCAAGGAATTCCATGAGGGAGATTACATTTCTATCGATGGTTCCACAGGTAATATTTACGATGGTATCATTCCTACTGTTGATGCTCAGATTGCAGGCGAATTCGGCAGAATCATGGCGTGGGCTGACAAATACAGAACTCTTAAGGTAAGAACAAATGCAGATACACCTGCTGATGCTAAGAAAGCAAGAGAGCTTGGCGCTGAGGGTATTGGTCTTTGCCGTACAGAGCATATGTTCTTTGAGGCGGATAGAATTGCTGCATTCCGTGAGATGATCTGCTCCGACACAGTTGAAGAAAGAGAAGCTGCTCTTGCTAAGATTGAGCCTATGCAGCAGAGTGACTTTGAGAAGCTTTACGAAGCTCTTGAGGGCTGCCCCGTTACTATCAGATTCCTTGATCCTCCGCTTCACGAATTTGTACCTACCGAAGAAGCTGATATTGAAGCTCTTGCAAAGGCTCAGGGCAAGTCCGTTGAAACTATAAAGGCTATTATTGCTTCACTCCACGAATTTAACCCGATGATGGGTCACCGTGGATGCCGTCTTGCTGTAACATATCCCGAAATCGCAAAGATGCAGACAAAGGCTGTTATCAAGGCTGCTATCAACGTTAAGAAGGCTCACCCCGACTGGAACATCGTTCCCGAGATCATGATTCCGCTCGTATGCGAGATTAAAGAGCTTAAGTACGTTAAGAAGGTAGTTGTTGAAACTGCAGATGAAGTTATCAAGGCTGCAGGTATCGACCTCAAGTATGAAGTTGGTACAATGATTGAAATCCCGAGAGCTGCTCTTACAGCCGACGAGATCGCTAAGGAAGCTGAATTCTTCTGCTTCGGTACAAACGACCTTACACAGATGACATACGGCTTCTCCAGAGATGACGCAGGCAAGTTCCTCAATGCTTACTATGACGCTAAGATCTTTGAGAACGATCCGTTTGCTAAGCTCGACCAGACAGGCGTTGGTAAGCTTATGGAAATGGCTGTTAAGATGGGTAAGACAGTTCGTCCCGAAATGCACTGCGGTATCTGCGGCGAGCACGGCGGCGATCCTACATCCGTTGAATTCTGCCACAAGATCGGTCTTGACTATGTATCCTGCTCACCTTTCCGTGTGCCTATCGCAAGACTTGCTGCTGCACAGGCAGCTATTAGTAATAGGGATTAATCAGAAAATCGCTATACAATGGGATTTTCCGATAACCTATGAAATGGCAAGAGCCTATCAGAAGGCTAACGGCAAGTATTTAAGGCAAAATCAGTGGGAAGATATAACTCTCGTGATGAGCCTTGAACTTGGTAAATAAAAAGATTACCCCGTATCCGACGGTTAAACCGTTAGATACGGGGTTTTTCTATTCCCTGAATATATGATAAGCTCAAACCAACATTAAGAAAGGCTGAATTATTATGAAGAACAGTAAATCAATCGGAAGTCCCATATCACAGAACAGCAGAAATGTCAATACATTTTCTGAAAGAAATTTCAAGGGTTCTCCCTTATCACAGAACGACAGATTTGTCAACCCCTTCGCTGAAAAATTTTTCGAGGGGTTCATAGCACAAAAGCTGTCAGATGTCAAGTCTTTTCTGAAATATTTTTCGGAAAGTCCCAATGCACAAACTGAGGAAAATGTCAAGAACTTTTTCAAGATTTTTTTCTTCAGTGCAGAACTCAGGAATAAGGTTACAAATCTGAAAGCGGAGCTTGACGCTTCGGAGTATAGAACCTTCGTCTATCCCCGTACTATTAAGGGTGCAAGCACGGCTGAATTCATTAAGACAAAACGTGAGTATGACAAGCTCCGTGCCGAGGTCGAGGAAATGGGCAGGATTGCCGAT
>CASFZT010000039.1 GCA_949299215.1 uncultured Ruminococcus sp. | reverse complement strand
GGCAGGCTTTATTGGGAGTTACTCTTTTTGTCTCTTTTTACAAAAATATCATTGCTTTTTCTCTTTTTTGCCTATTGACATTTCACCGTAGGACTTTTCCTGCATCCAAGCGCCTTTAATATTCCTATCTCCTGTGTTCTTTCCTTTACCGTAACAAAAAGCACGTTCATTATTCCTATTCCGCCAACCACAAAAACTATTATCGCTACCGATATCAATAGCATTGAAAGTGTATTTGCAGAACTTGACGCCGCTTCCATCTTACTTCCCGCATCTGTAATTGTAAACACCGCATCCGGATAATTTTCGGTAAGAACAGTCTCAATATTCTCCATAACCGTTTCAACGGCATTTACATCAGAGGCAACTGCCGTTATCCTTGGAGATACATCAGAAGAAAAAACATATTTCGTAGCAGTTTCATATGGCAGATATATCGTTTCATCGGGGCTCAATCCCGACGAAACGCTTCCCATCTGTGCAAGCACACCTATAACTTCATAATTTTTGCCCTCTATCGTAACTATATCTCCCAATGCAAGATATGCTGCTCCGAAAATTTCCTGTGCGCTTGTATATCCAAGCACGCAAACCTTTGTTTTATTATAATTATCATCTTCGGTAAAAAATTCTCCGTACAAAACAGACAAATTGCTTATCATTGCATACTCCGCCTGCACACCTGCTGCTGTATACTCCGTTTCCTCTTCAAGCTCACCACCCGACACCGCTGCCGTGTTGCTTGCTAAGATCGACGCAGATTCAACATTCGGAACTATCGTCAATATATCCTCAACATCATCGGTTGTAAGTTCAGTTCCTCTCAAACCCGACATATTAAATCCGCCTCCCAAGGAACTGCCCCTGCCTGAGCTGCTGTTTCTGCTGCCCGAATTATTTTCTCTCATACCAGGCATATTTCCGCCACCACTGCCGCCCGGCATATTACCCATATCAGGCATACTTCCGCCACCCATATCGGGCATATTTCCGCCGCCCATATCAGACATATCTCTTCCACTGCCGCCGAACATTCCGCCGCCCTGATCCATAAACTGTTCCATAATCGTATCTGCCGATTGACCTACCGTAATCTCAATAGATCCTGCATTCAGATTTTTAAACTGCTCGGCTACATCTTCCTTACCACCCTGACCTATCGCAATTACAAGCACAATAGTCGCCGAACCGACAACTATTCCAAGTGATGTGAGCAGACCTTTTGATTTATTTGAAACTATATTCATAAACACAAGCTTTATAAGCTCAATCAATTTCATGAAAGCTTCACCGCACTTTCAGCAAGCACTTTGTCTCCTGCGGACAAGCCGTCCCTTATTTCAACGCTTCTGCCATCGGAAAAACCGGTTATGACTTCTTTTTCCGTTACCTCTCCATTTTCATCATAAACAAGCACTACCGATCTGCCGTTACCTTTATACTCTACTGCATTTGAATTGACATACAGAACATTATCTGTATGTTTCTGTATAAATGTGACCTCTGCTGTCATTCCACTGTATATTTTTATATTATCGCTTGCTTCTATCTTAACTGTAACTGTATATGTAACGCTTCCCGATGAACGTGACGGTTCAACCGCAATAGTATCTATCTCCGCTTTTACAGATGCACCTTCATATGCCGAAAGAGTAACTTCACATTCCTGACCAACGCTCAACGATGATATATCGTCCTCAGAAACCGAAACGCTGACATAAGCCTCATCTGCATTCGATATTGCTACCATAGTCTGATTTGACATCAATGTATCGCCTGCTTCTACATTCACCTCTGCTACCGAGCCATCACAATCTGCATATATATACATTCCATCGCCGATATTTTCTTCAAACTCCTCATATTCTTCAAGCGTTTTATCATATTCCTCCTGCTTGGAACGCAAATCCGCATCAATACGGCTCAGTGTCTGATTATACACTGTTTCGGCTGTTTCTCCTGACTGCACCGTATTTTCCAACTGCTGCTGTGCATCAAGTATATCTCCGTCTTTACCGAGTACAAGCTTTTGAACCTCAAGCTCCTTATCAGCCACATCAGAAGTTAATTCTTCAATTTTCTCTGCAAGTGTTTCCGGTGTATAATTTTCATATTTTTCGTTATACTCCGTTTTAAACTCTTCATACTCTTCCTTGAATTCTGTTACACGTTCATTACATTCAACAACCGTTTTATTATATTTCTCCATTACATCTTTTTGATCGTTGATCTTATCCTCTATCTCATCAAGCTGTGTTTCGTATTTTTCTATATTCCTGCTGTATGTAATATTCAACGATTTATACATATCCGTATACGCCTCATCCGCTTCCTGATATGCTTTCAAAGCAGATTCGTATGCTTTTTTAGCAGAATTATATGCTTCTGTTGCAGATTTATACTCCGATTCATCATCACTACTTACAAGCACCAGGTTGTTCTGTGCTTCTTCATATTCGATTTTTGCTTCGTCATATGCACTCTCTGTTTTTTCATATGTCTCCTTTGCAGTTTTCACCTCATTATACTTATCGGAAATTTCGTCCATATAATTATCGTATTTTCTTTTTACCGATTCCTTTTCGCTTTCATACTCATCAAGTACTTTTTCATATTCCGAATACACGTCATAATATGAATCATACTCTGCATTGAGCTTTTCCATTTCATCCTCATATTCAGCCAGCATATCATAATCCTCGGATATTGTTTTCTGCATTTCCTCCAATTCAGAAAGTTCTTCCTTAATATCAGCAAGTTCCTTTTGTGCATTTTCAATACTATCCTCAAGCTGTATAATTGCAATATCATAATTACTTTCCGCATTGACACTTTCCGTCAAAGTATTATCATAAGTTTGTTTAGCTGTTATTTTATCACTTTCCGCTTCGGTTTTTGCACTTTCCAAATCAATACGTGCCTCTTCAAGCTTAAGCTTATATTCTTCCTTGATGCTTTCTATATCATCAACGTTAAGCTTTGCAATTTTATCTCCTTCCTTTACTTCCGAACCTACTTTTACATAAACCTCCTCTATCTCTGCGATTACAGGCAGGCTTACATATGTTTTTTCAAGCGAAATTGTACCACTTTCTGAAATTCCTACTGTAATATCACCTTTGGATACACTGTATTCTCTATACGCCTGAACATTTTCCTCATTCGCCGCCGCTTTATATCCGAAAATCCCGGTGACCAAACCTCCCACCACAAGCAAACAACCGACAAATATCAATATTTTCTTTGGTTTAATAACGTTTTTTGCAACACTTTTATCCATAAAATCATTCCTTTCATACCCATTATTTATTTCACCATCTACTTTACACAAACAAGCTTAAATAAATCTTAAAAAATCCATATATAAATTTTTATTTCTTACACTACCAAACAAACACAAAAACCCTTGTTTTATCAGCCATTAAGCTTTTAAAACAAGGGTTATATTTCAATAAGGGGCTTGCCACGTCATTCAATAAGTGGCGTCGCCCCATCATTTAACAAACGACTTGGGCGTTAGCCCCTTAGGGTTTCAGTGGGGGATTGTGTCCCCCACTGAAAGACTGAGATGGACCTCGCCGCCTTAGAGGTGGGGTCCATCAAGTCGTGGTTATAAAATTAATTTTTAAGGTAAAATTACTTCGTACAGGTAAGTGTAATTGTACCTCCGGGATTGACCTTTGATTTTGCCGCAACACTCTGTGCGGTTACCTTTGAGCCGGTACCTTTCACATTGATCAGCACCATATTTGCAGAACCCCACTCATATGCATCATCAAGTGACATTGCAGTAAAATCAGGTACAGTGATCGTCCCTTGTACAGTTGTCACCGCCGCTGTTGTTTCAGCAGGCTTTTTAGAACCAAGGCTAATATACACATAGGTCATCATATCAGGTGAAACCTTCGTTTCCGGCTCACGGCTCTGTGCAAAAGCTCTGTCTTTGGTATACTCATCATTATATTCATAGATGAAAGTTACCATCATATTCTTCATATCTGCTATCTTAAAGATATAATCCTTCTTCTGTCCGACAAAATTAGGCACCTTTATTGTCATTTCGGCAGGGTCTATTCCGGAATCATCATGCCCGGTAAATGATGTTTCTGTAGGCTCGGTTGTTGTTGTAACCGGTTTTGTTGTTGTAACCGGTTTCGTTGTTGTAGTAACCGGACGTGTTGTTGTAGTAACCGGCTGTGTTACAACTATCGGTTGTGTAACAGTAACCGGCTGCGTTGTCGCTTCGGTTTGTGACGTCACAGATACGGTCACTGCTTCTGTCTGCGTTTCAACAGGTACGGTCGTTGTTTCCGTAACAATATCCTCCTCTGTTACGCCAGTAATTGCCTCGGTAACACTTTCGGTTTCATCAGTTAAAACCACATCTATCGGAAATTCGGTATCTGCACCAATATATTCCGCAAATTCTTCCTCGCCGAAAAAGCTTATGTACTTATCTCCGATGACCTCATCATCATCTGCATCGGACAATCCTCGTTCAAGTATTTCCGCTGCTTTTTCATGATTGCCCTTATCATAATACACATCTGCCAATCCTATATAAGCTTCTGTATTTGAATCATCGGATTTCAATATTGTATTATAAGCTGCAATTGCATTATCATAATCCATTGCTTCATAATAAGCTTTAGCAGCAGTCAAAAGCTTTTCATTTTCATCAGTCTTTCCACGTTCCAAAAAAATAATAACTACTGCCGCAATCAAAGCAACCAAAATAGCCGCAGCTATAATAATCTGCTTTAATTTATCTGTCATACATACTTCTGCTCTATGGGCGTGTGGACACTGCCTGACAAGAACAGCTCTCCTTTCAAAATTAATTCTGACCGATCACGAAATATGCCATTTAAACAAAGCACATTTCGTGATCGGTCAGATAATCACTCATCTGACCGATTTAGTATGAAAACAATTACTTGATTTCATATACGCCGCCCTTGGTTACTGTGATAACAGGATTACCGCTCTCGTCGAGTTCAACGGGACCGAGGTCTTCGCCATCGCAATAAACATGAGCCTTAGCAAGCTTTTCTGCACTCAACTCGCATGTTGTGATTGTGATCTTTACTTCTACTCCAAATTCCTTATCGGACTTCATCTTGATCCTAGTTCTGCTTGCTGTATTGGAGATCTTCATGCTAAGATCGATCTTGCCAACCTTTGAAATGCTATCAGAATCAATTTCAATTGTTGCTTTATTTGATACGAGCTTAAGGGTAGCATCTTCTTTTGCAGCAAGAGCCTTAAGAGTAGTAGGCTTGATCACAAGTCTTGCAGCGGGATTAACGGAAACTTCTACAGTACCGCCGTTCTCCACTTTCTTAACTTCGTTGGTAGAAACAGTAGTTGCTGCAGCAGGAGCTGAAGGTGCATTCGGAAAAACCGGAGATGCATAGTCAGCAGCCATAGCTGTAACTGTCATAGACATAGCCATAACAACTGCACATACTGCGCTAACAACTTTCTTGACACTCTTGTTCATTTGATTTATCCTCCTTTCCCACAATAATTTATAATTAACACCATTATGGCGTAATTACCTTAGTTCTTATTTGGTCTGCGCCTTATCGACACAAACATTCCCAACAAATAACATATTGCACATATAATTATAAAAAATAACGTAAATGCCATATTATCAAATTTCAATAATTCTCCAATAAAATCAAAAGAACGTTTCCACACTATATTTGAAAATTCTGATAAAATATACATTGTAATACTCATGCCAAATGCTTCAGGCCCTTTATCATACAGCAATGTTATAACCTGCGGCACCAACATAAATAATACTGCAAAAATTGCAAACGGCCATTTATTTTTCATGCCGTTTCTGAAGCTTGCCCACAACCATGTGAAAATCATAAGTACAAAAATCACTATTTTGTATATATATGTAAACTTCTCCGGCATATTGCCCATATAACATGACATCGATGCTGTAAACGTAATCGCAAAGCATATCAGCATATCATCCGTCACTTTACAGCATGTCTTCTTTTTACCGTGCTTTGCTTCTGCTACCGTCTCAGCCGTATCTTTTATTTCAGCATTACGCTCAGTCATAGTTTCTAACTCCATTTATTTTATTCAAGAAACAGACTCCAACTCTTCAAGCAGCGCATCATTAAACGCATCCTCGTCAAAATCTTCGTCCCACTCCTCATCCCATTCGTCATCCATATCCTCGTCATAATTTTCTTCTGTTACAGCAGATGTTTCAGAAGATGAGCTTTCTGTTGAAGCGGGAGCTTCCGATGTTACGACAGAATCTTTGGAAGCAGCCGTTTCTTCCGTTAATTCGGCATCTTCTTCCAAATCCTCTTCGTCATCTTCTTCATAATCATAATCATAGAATGTATCAAAAGTACCATCTCCGCCATAACGTTCTTCTTCAGTCATACCGATTATAGTTTCATACGGCATTACACCATTATAGTCGTTTGCCATAAGCATACCATAAATTGCAATGCAATATACCGCAGCTGCCATTGTCAACGACATAGAAACAGCCTTCCTGCGTTTCGGATATGTTACCTTTTTCTCAACATACTCCCTTATTACAGCCACCAAATCGGGAAGCAAAAATAACATCGGAGGCAAATAGAAAAGAAGTGCAAATCTTGATAAAATTGCATGACGCATACCAAGTGCTTCACAAATAACCGTATACATAAGGCAATTTATATACACCACATTAGCAGAATTCTTTTCAACAAGACGATTTCTGAACACAAAGCACAAAACAAACAAAACCGCAAACATTATTGTATATAACGGAGTAAGTCCATTACTTGCCTCAACACTTGTTTCAACATCATACGAACGATACATATAAAAAATATCAACGGCATAATTCATTAACATCTTTGAAAAAATACATGTTAATATGGTAAGTACTGCCATCGCACCTTGATAAATATATCCCGGCTTTATTTTCAGCATAATATACATCGGGATCATCACCAAAGCCGACCAGTGAAACGTACTTGCCAGCAAAATCATTATTATGTATTTATACGGCTGATTGCTAATTATGTATTTCATAGCAAAAGCCACAATAACAGCAGCTATCATTTGCCGCAAAAAGCAAAGAGAATTAAAAAATATACCAAAGCACAAAAAAGCAGTTACACTTATCCATGGCTTTTCGGAATATTTATATATAAGCCAGAAAATCATACCATAAATTACTATTGATACACATATAAACAACGCAATATAATCTTCTGTAATAAGATTAAGAACATACTGAGGAATCAAAAAGCCTTTTTCAAACCTTGCTGTTTCCAGCTCTTCCAATTCTGCAAATGTAATATCCGTAAACGTTTTTGAATAAGCGTGATAATCATATCCAACATCAAATCTTGCAGATGCGACAAATATAAACACCAATGCACCAGCCGCACAATAAATTGCTTTTCCGTTCTTACCATACTTCCGGCTGCAAAGCGGTATACCTGCTGCCACCGATACAGCAAGAAGGATAATATAAACCGCCATATCAAAGCTCCATTTCAACACTCTGTTTTTTTATTCAGCCGTCTTACTCTTATATTCATAAGAATAATTGCTGTATGATGAATATTTCTTACCGTAACGTCTGCCCTTTCCGGAAGCGCAGAATGTTTTCATGAAGCCGAGAACTCGTCCGTTTGCCAGTCCTATCTTATCAATTGCATCCTGTATATCCGGATGTGTTGTACTCGACTCTCTTACAACAAACACTGTACCTGCGATTACATCATTCATAAGCTGTGAATCCGTAACAACATTTACAGGCGGTGTATCAAGAAATACATAGTCATAAAGTCCTGCCGATGCATTAAGGAAAGTTTTCATTGCAGCAGAACCAAGCAATTCGGAAGGGTTTGGCGGAATATCTCCTGCCGTAATAATATCGAGGTTATCAATAACCTTTGAATTTACTGCTTCCTTTACGCTGCAAAATCCACCAAGCACAGCAGACAAGCCATTTGCATTCTTGGTTCCGAAAGCCTTTGCCATTGTCGGCTTTCTCAAATCACATTCAACAAGGAGGACATTATGTCCTGCATTTGCAAACGAAATTGCCAAATTTCGGCAAGTCGTGCTCTTTCCCTCTGACGGATTAGAACTTGTAACTGCTATAATTTTCAATTTACTTGGTGCAACCGCAAACATAATATTTGTTCTTGCAGTATTATACGCTTCTATAATTGCAAATGGAATCTCTTCCGATGACAATAGCATTTCATTTCCGTCAACCGCTGTATTAAGCGCAGTTTTATTATTTACAGACTTGCTTTCATCGTTACCGTAGCCATACTTTCCATATCCATATTTGCTGTTTTTTGATTTTGAATAAAAATCCATAATCTCCGCAAACACAGGTATGTTGTAAATTTTAGCAATGTCATCTTCTCTTTTTACAACTACGTCAAATATATCTATAAGAAAAACAATAATATACACTATTACCATGCCAAGCAGCAACCCTGCAACAGTAATCATGGGGACATTAGGAAATGACGGTTCCGTATCCACCTCGCCATAATCCACAACCTCCAAAGATCCGGATTTAATGATGCGTGCAAATTCATCATTGGCAATATTCACCAGCTCATTGACTATAATCTCAGCTTCACGAGGATCGCCGCATTCAACAACCAATGACATAACCTCGGTATTATTTACCGATTCTGCCGTAATCATTCCAGAAAGCTCATCTTTAGTATACGGAAGATCCAAATTTGTTATCAGCTGTTCCATTACCGTACTGCTTTTAAAAATGATCTGACATGTATTTACAAGCTTCTGAGCTGCCGTAATATCATTTACATTAACAGCATCTGTAGACTGCTGATTATTTTCAACATAAAGCATTGCTTCCGAAGTATATTTCTTTTCAATAAAAAAATTAGATATAACAAAAGCTGCCGCAGCACCTATGATACCTGCCAAAATAACTACCGCCAAATGCTTTTTCAGGACTTTAAATAAGTAACTTAAATCCAAAACATCATCCATTTTATATTCTCCTGAACTTTATATATTTCTCTACAATAATAGTATTATACACGAAAAAATTTAATTTGTCAATAGTTTATTGAAATATATAAACCTTTCATATCATTAGAATCAACAAAAATGCTTGCAGCATTAACAAATAATGCATTTAAAGTGCTTATGGCATTGACAAATAATGCATATAATATTATAATGTATTATTATTAAATAATATCCTTGAAAGGATCTTGGTTATGCTTACAGATTTTCATTCCCATATTCTTCCCGAAATGGATGATGGTGCTTCAAGTGCCGCAGAATCGGTACGTCTTATTAAAATACTCATGGAATCGGGAGTACAGAAAATCGTACTCACGCCTCATTTTTACCGCGAAAACGAAAATATAGAGTCTTTCCTAAAGCGACGTGAAATTTCTTTTGAAAAGCTTCTTTCCGCCACATCGGATATTCCCGGCTGTCCGCAATTTGTATTGGGTGCCGAGGTTTATTTCCATGCTTCGCTTGCATGTGACAAGGATCTTGAAAAGCTGCGTATAGAAGGCACGGACTATTTACTGCTTGAGCTTCCGTTTGAACGTTTCTTTGACAACTTTTTCAGCGAATATTCTTCTTTTATCAACCGTTGTCAGATGAACATCATACTTGCACATATTGAACGGTACCTCTCTTTCGGAAACAAGCTCAGCGATATCCGGCATATTCTCAACATGGGCAACGCCGTTTGCCAGATAAACTGCTCTCCTCTTGCACAAGCAGGTTTATTTGAAAGAAAGACTTATCTTGACCTCATACGCAACGGTTACATAAGCGTTATCGGCACAGATACTCACAATACCACTTCTCGTCCGCCTATGTATCAAAAGGCCATGTCGATCATCAAAAGCAAATGCGGTGAAGCTGCCTTTGAACGCATCTGTGAAAACAGTGACAAGATTTTAAGCAACTGCCCCATAAACAAACTGAAATAAGTCATCCGAAAAACCGAAAGTCCGATTGAAAAATACTCAATCGGACTTTTTTACATTATTTTAGACTTTTCACAAAGTGCCTTTATTTCTTCATCGGTCGGCATGGCGGGTATCGCACCTTCCTTAGTAGAACTCAAAGCACCGCACGCATTTGCATAAAGCGCTATTTCTCTTAACTCAGTCATATCAATAGTATCAACAGACTTTACCGAAAGTACGAGCTTTGCAAGAAATGCTCCGAAGAAACTGTCACCTGCTCCCAAGGTATCCACGGTTTCAACATTATATGCGCCGACACGTTCTATACCATGCTTCGTTGCAATTATACATCCCTTTGCACCCTGTGTTATACAAATGATCTTAACACCGGTATCAAGCAGCTTTGCAATTGCAGGCAGCATATTTCCGCAGTCGGTAATAATTTGCAGCTCACTTTCAGATACCTTTATAATATCCACCAATTTCAGCACGCTCTGCATTGCACTCTGCGCCTCTTGTTTTGATGTCCATAATCTCTCTCTGTAATTCGGGTCATATGTTACTATCTTACCATGCTGCTTTGCATACTCCGCAGTAAGAAGTGCAGCAGACCTTGACGGCTCATTAGTCAGCATAAGCGAACCGAAGTGAAATATCTTACAGCCATCCACAAGCTTCAGACGCACCTCTTGGTAATTAAGATTCAAGTCGGCGCTATCACGTCTGTAAAACACAAAATCACGTTCTCCGACCTCATCTTTACCTACAAAAGCAAGTGCAGTTGCATAATTCTTATCAAGAATAAGTCCGTCAACATTAACCCCATTATCAACAAGCGTTTGCTTCAAATACTGTCCGAACATATCCTTGCCGACTTTTCCTATAAATCCTGCTGACACGCCAAGCTTTGCTGCCATTACCGCAACATTGGCAGGTGCACCGCCGGCATTTCTCTTGTATACGACTTCATTATCCGCATTGATACTTGCCGTAAAATCTATCAGCATCTCACCTATTGCAACAATATCTGACATATACATTCCCCCTGCACTATTATAACACACAACAAATCTATGTATCAATTATATCATATATTCCGTTTTTTTCAATATCCTCATTTCAATGAAATATACGTCCGAATTTTTACAATCATGCACAAAAAACTACATTTATTCAAGATAATACGTAGCTTCCATATCGGCAACCGAAAGTGCAAATGCAAGCGGGAACATTTCAAAAGCTCTTCCTATACTGTTTTTATCTTCTATCCCCGAAAAGCCCATATGATATCTTATTGCAAACGCCTCTTCTCTTGTAAGACGCATATATCCCGATATCATATACACTGATTTTTCGCCATGACCATACGGCAATGTATCATTTATCGCATAATACGGAACCTTTTCCCACTCGCCTGCCGCATTTTTGGCATTTCTGTACTCCACCGTATAAAAATTTGTCTTACAGATATCATGAAGCAATGCGCACAACGCTATACTCTCCTCTGAGTAATTCATTTTATAGACATTCCTTGTCCTTTCACGTGCAAGATAATCTTTAAGGCAATAATACACATTCAGACTATGCTCCAAAAGTCCGCCCTCATGCGAACCGTGAAACTTTGTACTTGCAGGTGCCGTAAAAAAGTCGCTTTGTTCGGACATAAGGTACTCCAGCAGCTTATCCGCACCCTCTCTTTTTATATTTGCATTATATATCTCAATATAATTTTTCTTCAGCTCATTAATATCCATATCTTCTAATCCTTATCTGTAATTTTCGGGATCACTAAGATCGTAATAGCTCTTTATCCTGAGTTTTTCTTCGATCATTGTTTCTGTGAAATTAGGCGGAAATGCTGTCATATTCACAAGCAGATAAATGGGCTGTCCGTG
>CASFZT010000038.1 GCA_949299215.1 uncultured Ruminococcus sp. | reverse complement strand
TTTTTCTTCGGAGAAAGACCGTCAAATATTCTTTTGCGCATCTTTGACACCGCCTTTTCAAGCTCGTATTTCCCTTTATATGCATCAAAGTTAACAGAAATTTCGTCCGCACGGTCATACATATCCAGACGCAGCACCGTTTTTACAAGACAAAAATCAATAAACCCGCACGGACTGTCCATAAGCTTTGCAAGTATCGTTACCGCATTTTCATATCTCTCATTTATAAATTCATGTATCGCAAGAGTACGCCGCATTGTATCGGTATGCTCTTTCAGCACATCGGAATTATATTTCTTATACAGCTCCTCCGCATCTTTGAACCTGTCCCTTGCAAAAAGGCTGAATATCACATTATGCAGCAAATTAGGCAGGAGGTACTTATCCAGCTTAGAAAGCAATCCTTCCTTTTCCATATCAGCAAAAACTTCATACCCTTCGGAAAGCTTGCCCTCTATGATAAGTGCATTTATAAGATAATTATATCCTGCCGCTTTTTCACTTGGCTTTAAGTCCTCCGTTACCTCCGAACGCAGCTTTTCTTCATAACGCTCGCTGAACCCCTCTTCCGCAAGTATGGCAGACGAACCCGAAAACGGCGACTTCCTCTGCTTTGGCTTTATATTGAAAATGCCCATTTTCGGATCACCCCTGTGATTTGTGTTACTTGCTGATAAGCGTCTGTGCGACCTCGACCGATTTTATAAGCTGAGTATCCTGTGAAAGCTGTTCTTCCTCATTCAGCTTTGTAAAATCAAGCTCTGCCGGAAGTGTGACCTCATAGTCGGGAGATATTCCGACACCGTTATAATCTCCGCTTCCCGATGTTCGCAGCGATGCCACGGTAATTCTTACTGCCGAGCCGTTTGAAAGCTGATGCGTATACTGCATAACGCCCTTACCGTAGGAATTTGTGCCGACTATTTCCGCTCCGGCTTCATCACGCAGTGCAAAAGCAAAAAGCTCAGCACTTGAAGCTGTGCCACCGTTCACAATAACGACCATAGGCATTTTTATCTGCTCCGCTTCGGTAGTCTTTACAATGACCTCTTCGGAATCGGAATAATATGCCGTTACAACATCACACGTACCCAGAATATGATCGAGCACACCCTGCAGTGATTCAACAGTACCGCCGCCGTTTCCTCTCACGTCAAATATAAGCGCTTCAGCACCATGTCCGATAAGGTCGTTTACCGTATTTCCAAACTGCTCGGGAGTCTTATTATTAAATGCGGTTATCCTTACATATCCGACCGTATCAATAAGTCTGCCCGTGACTGAAATTATCTCCGATTTGCGTGAAACGACATCTACCGAAAAAAATTCGGTAAGTCCGTCTTCGCCCTTGCGCTTTATATGAAGCTTTACCTTTGTACCCTCTGCACAGTTAAGGAGGGACGACGCTTCATCATATCCGTTTTCATAAGCAATAACGTCCGTATTGTTTACCGCCGTTATAATATCATCCGCCTCAAGACCTGCATCATCTGCTGAAGAGCCGGGCTGCACGCTTATGATATGGATATATCCGCTTGCTTCCTTATCCCATGTAAATCCAAGCCCCTCCGTAACGCCCTCATCAAGCTTTGAAAGCTCTGCATATTCCTCTGCGCTCAGATATGCCGCATATTCGTCACCGAGTCCGTTTACATAGCCCTCCATAAGCTTATCCATAAGTATCTCGTCGTCAATATTGCCTATATAATTATCGCGTATATACTTATCCAGCTCGGAAAGCTGTGTATAAAGTCCTTCCTTTTCGGCAACGCTTTTTACCGTCTGATTAAAGACCTTCATAGAATAGTTATACGTGATGATAAATGTCGCTGCCGCCGCAAGAGCCATAAGACCTATTGCGATACCGATTGAAATTTTCTTGTTCATATATCTCTCCGCTTTTCACCAAAGTCAGTTATTTACGTTTACGTATTTATTCGGATCTGTATGTTGACCGTTGATTCTGACCTCAAAATGAAGGTGATTTCCGTAAGCATATCCTGTTGATCCGATATAGCCTATGACCTGACCCTGTTCAACGATATCACCAGCCTTCACGGCAAGCTTTGAACAGTGTCCGTATAATGTTGCAATTGAATTGCCGTGGTCTATAACGACATGATAGCCGTACCCGTTGCCGGTATCTCCTGCGGTAATTACCTCACCTGCCGCAGATGCAACTATTGCTTCACCATAGCAGCCGGGCTTTGTGATATCAATGCCCTTATGGAAATCATATCTACCCTCTTCCTGAATATATCTTTCACCGTAATTATCGGTAGAGGATATATTTCTTATGGTAGGCACGGGCCATATAAAGCCGGTTTCGCTGTATGACGTGAAAGAAGAGATATCCTGCTCAATATATACCTCGCCGTTTGCTTCCGCTTCAAGGCGCTTCTGCTCCTCTTCACGCTTGCGGCGTTCTTCCTCCTCCTTACGCTTGCGTTCTGCTTCCTCCTGCTTTCTGCGTATTTCCGCCTGGAGCTCTTCTTCTACCCTGGATTCCTCCGCAACGATCTCATCATATCGCTGATTGTAGTCGGCAATTTTAGCCTCCTGCATTGCTTTCGTTTCGGCGTGATTGTTATATGTATCACGAAGCTCCTCGTAAAGGACTTTCTCCTCCTGCTTTTTGGTTTCAAGCTCGGATATATTTTCCGCATACTCCGTCTTGCTTGCATTAAGCGATGCTATACTTGAATTAAGCTCCTCAATAACTTCGTTGTCATGTCTTGCTACCCTCTGCATAAGCTCCATACGCACAAGGATATCATAAAAGCTTGAAGCTCCCGTGAGCACGGACGCATAGCTGTCATTTCCGGAAATGTATATAGCACGAAGGCGCTTTCTGAAAAGCTCCACGCCCTCTTCTACCTCCGTTTCCTTTAATGATATCTCTTCCGCAAGTTTTTCGGTTGCGTCTTCGAAAAACTCTATCTGCTCCTCTATATTGGCTATCTGCTCTTCCTGGATAGCCATTTTGTTATCATACTCTTCAAGATACTTTTCCGTCTGATCGGCATCATTAGCATACTGAGCAATAAGTGCTTCAACATCGGCACGTTTCTTTTTAAGCTCCTCCTGCTTCGCTTCAAGCTCGGACTGTGTATCCGCAGCAGGAGTCATGACAGACCTGTCCGAAAACATTATGCATATGCAAACCACTGCCGAAAGAAACGCTGCAACAAATCTTGCAAAACCTCTTTTTTTCATAAGAACTCCTTTTTACTGCCAAACAATCATACCTTAATATGTTTCCTTGTACTCATAACAGTACCTATCGCACTTACAACTGCGCCTATCGCAATATATCCCAAAACGATCTGCCATATGATAGAATCAAGCGAAACAAATCCCGAAATACCCATAGCCGTCCAGAAATCATTATTCTGCAAAAGCATACTGCTCAGTTCGGAATATCCGACAATGGTAATAACCGATGCTGCCAGCCCTGCAAGCACACCAAGCACCATACCCTCAACAAAGAACGGTATCTTTATAAACGCCTGTGTAGCTCCTACAAGACGCATTATCGTGATTTCACGCTTTCTTGTTTCCACACTTGCACGTGCGGCATTTGAAATAATGACCAAGCTTACAAGAACAAGCGCACTCAGAACCACAAGCGAAATTATCATAATAAAGCTTTTAAGCTCCGTAAGGATATTCACAAAATCATTCGGCGCTTTAAGTGTATAGATATTGTCAAGCTTATTTATCTGCATGATAGTCTCGTTCATATTTTCAATATCCCTTACCTTTACACGGTAGGAATCCGGCAGAGGGCTTTCCTCTCCGACATACTGAAAAAGCTCCTCGGAATCCTGCATATTTGCCTTTATTTCAGCAAACGCCTCATCCTTGGAATAAAATTTTATCTCGGATATATTATCTATTGCTTCAAGACCGTTTCCCATAGCAGCAATATCCTCTTGGGTAACATCATCTTTAAGGAAGATTATTACCTCGTTCTTGTTTTCAACGCTTCCGACAAAGGAATTTATATTTGCAATAAACAGCATGGTAAAACCGATAAGAAGCAGCGATACCACAAGAATACAGAAAGTTGCAAAGGACATTATTCTGTTTGTCCATATATTTTTCAAGCCCTGTCCGAACAGGTAGCTCATACTTCTTAATTTCATTTAGACCTCCCAAAAACCCTTCTTATTCTTTGATGCTTCGCGGCTTCAGAGGACCGTCAAAGACAATTCGTCCGTCCTGAAGGGTAATAAGCCTGCCGCCGTATTCTCTTACGATATCCTGCTCATGCGTAACCATAAGTACCGTTGTACCGAATGAGTTTATCGCTTTAAGCAGCTCCACTATCTCTTTTTTATATCCTCGGTCAAGGTTTCCCGTAGGCTCGTCCGCAATAATAAGCTTAGGGTCGTTTACAATAGCCCTTGCAATGGCAACTCTCTGCTGCTCACCGCCGGAAAGCTCACTCGGCTTACATTCCGCCTTATCCGCCAGACCCACAAGATCAAGCACACCCGGCACACGCTCTTTTATGTACTTGCCCGGTGCGTCTATGCATCTTAAAACAAATGCAACGTTATCATATACATTCATATTTTCAATAAGCTTAAAGTCCTGAAAAACAAAGCCTATTGTTCTTCTCAGCCTGTGCGCCCTGCTTTTTTTCAGCTTGTTGAGATTAAAGCCGTTTACGTTTATCCTGCCCGAATTTGGCTTTATCTCATTTAGCATAAGCTTTATAAGCGTACTTTTTCCGGCGCCCGACGCACCTACTATAAACGCAAATTCTCCGTCGTTTATTTTAAGACTGACATCATTCAGCGCATCCGTACCGTTTGAATATGTTACGGAAACATTTCTGAGTTCAACCAATAGTAACACCGCCAATCAAATATAAAAGGGCAGAAAAATCCTCTCTGCCCCGTAAATCTAAATTTTTAAAAAGCAAAGCCTGTCCGACCGCAATATCACGCAAATGCGCACACCCTGGGCAAGCTTAGCCATGCACTTACCCTTATCAGAATTTAACGGGATTTGCCGACAAATATTTCTTGACCATAAGAGCAATTTTGAAGATGATCGCATGATCAAATTCTCTCAAGTCAAGACCGGTAAGCTTTTTGATTTTCTCAAGTCTGTAAACAAGAGTATTTCTGTGAACGAAAAGCTTTCTTGAAGTTTCGGAAACATTGAGATTGTTCTCGAAAAATCTCTGAATGGTAAAGAGAGTTTCATGGTCAAGAGACTCAATGGAGCCTTTCTTGAATACCTCCTGGAGGAATGTTTCGCAAAGAGTCGTAGGGAGGTGATAAATAAGTCTTGCAATGCCGAGGTTATCATAAGACACGATAACCTTGTCAGTATCAAACACCTTTCCTACCTCAAGTGCGATCTGTGCTTCCTTGAACGAACGTGCAAGGTCCTTAACGCCGACAACAACAGTGCCTATACCCACATTAACTCTTGTATAGAACTCACTGGAAAGCGTATCGGAAATTGAACGTGCAAGCTTTTCAAGATCCTTTGATTCAATATTGTTCTTAACTTCCTTAACAAGCACGATATCGGACTCTGTAATATTGAGCACGAAATCCTTTGTCTTGTCGGGGAATAGATTCTGTATAACATCAAATGCCGAAACATCGTTTGACGAAATAATTCTGATAAGAAATACTACTCTGCTGACATCGCCGTTAAAGTGGAGCTCTCTTGCTTTTACGACAATATCGCCGGGGAGTACATTGTCAAGTACAACATTTTTGATAAAGTTGCTGCGGTCATATTTTTCGTCATAATACTGCTTGATGGAGGAAAGAGTAATGGACATAATACTTGCATACTTAGCCGCATTATCGTCAACGCCCTCTACAAAAACAGCATAGTCCGGCTTGATATGCGAGCCGAATGGCTTATATGTATAACCGTCACGTACAAAAATATCATGTGAATCGCTCAGGTCAAGTGATACGAACTCATTAGTCGTACCGATTTTTGAAAGCTCGCTGCAGGCAATAATAGTCGCAGTTGAATCGACCACGCCGATAACACAGTCCATTGTATCTCTCATCTGATGAATTAAACCCTGAAACAATCTGTTTGACATATAACCGGTCATCCTTTCATTTAAGGCGGCTTGCGCCGCATACCGCAAAAATTTTTAATTTTGTGAAAATTTTAATATAAGCCTTTTTGCGTGTTTTATAATACACATTACATTTTAGCACATTTGATAATAATTTGTGTGAACTTTTTATTAATTTGTCGCCCTGTTCATAAAATTTCTGTGATATTACGGCTCAAATCGGTTATTTTCTACAATTCGCCATATATTTATACTCTGTTTAAGGATATAAATAGTATCAGATTCTTGTTTTTGTAAAAAAATACGTGTATGCACATAAGACAAAAACGCAAAAGTCAGCAAAAACGTACGCAATACAAAAAAGACCGCATAACCCGACAAATACCGAGCTATGCCGTCTTTTCATAATTTCAACATAATAAAAAGCTTATCTTGTTTCCTCAGCAAAACCGCTCTGAACAAGATCAATAAGACCGTCAACAGCAGCCTCTTCATCAGCACCGTCAGCAATAATTCTGATCTGTGTGCCGCCAACAATACCAAGCGAAAGAATACCGAGAAGTGACTTTGCATTCACACGTCTCTCTTCCTTTTCAATCCAAATGGAAGATTTGAATTCGTTTGCTTTCTGAATAAAGAAAGTTGCGGGACGAGCGTGAAGACCAACCTGATTCTGAACCATTACATCTTTAACGTACATAATTCTCTCTCCTAACTCAATTCTCTTTTTTAGCGGAGGCAGCCGAAGAATACGCTTACCGTTTCCGCAGAGGCACTAACGTGCATTTATTCTCTTTGTATGTTAATATTATACCCTCGTTTTCACGGTTAGTCAACGTGAATTTTTTATAATTCCACGTTTTGGTTCAATTTTCTGCTTTTTGAATTAACTCACACCATTCGACGCACGTCAATTTGTTGATAATTACTAATTTTATCACCTATCAACAAAATCTCACCCAACTTTATAGCAATTTTAACCGAAATCTTTTAACATTATAAATCATATATATTCACTTTTTAGACATCTTAATATTTTCCTCATATTTATGGAACATATCAGGGCGTCTTTCTTTGGTGATTTTGACGGCTTCATTATGACGATATTCCGCAATATTTTTGTGATGCCCCGTAAGCAGAACGGGCGGAACGGACATTCCCTCCCAGACCTCCGGTTTTGTATAATGCGGATATTCAAGCAGACCGTTAAAGTGACTCTCCTCCTCAAAGCACTCATCGGAGGAAAGCACGCCGCTGCACATTCTCGCAACTGCGTCTATCATTACCATGGCAGGAAGCTCGCCGCCCGTGAGAACATAATCCCCTATTGAAATTTCCTCGTCAACTATCTTATCTATAACACGCTGATCTACGCCCTCATAATGTCCGCATATAACAAACAAATTTGGCATCTGCAAAAGCTCAGCCGCTCTTTTCTGCGTAAATACCGAGCCTTTTGGCGACATATATATAACGTGCGGTCTTTGTTCAAAATCCTTTGTTACCTCATTAAAGCATCGATAAATAGGGTCTGCCTGCATTACCATTCCCATGCCTCCGCCATAAGGAGTATCGTCAACACGGCGGTGCTTATCGGTAGTATATTCTCTTATCTGATGGCAATGTATTTCTATCTTGCCTGCTTTTCTCGCCCTGCCTATAATACTTTCGGACAAAACGCTCTCACACATATCGGGGAAAAGGGTCGCAACATCAATCCTCATCAAACAGCCCCTCCAGCTTGTGAATTATCATTTTTCCGCCGTCTATATCCGTTTCCTTTACAACATCGGGAATAGCCGGTATAAGTCTTATCCTGCCATCTGCGTCCTTTATATGATATACGTCATTTGCACCTGTTGCGGTCACCTCGCATATATTTCCGTATAACTCGCCGCTTTCCTCGTCAAGCACCTCAAGTCCGAGCAGATCCTGTACAAAAAAGCAGCCCTCCTCAAGCTCGACGTCATTTCTGTCCATATATAATATCTTATTTCTGAGCGGCTGTGCCTGTTCGATCGTATCTATGCCCTTTATCTTCATAACAACTATATTTTTATGCGGATAGGAGCGTGTTATCTCGACCGGCTTTTCGCCCTTATCAAAATAAAGCGTGTCAAACTCGCACAAAAACTCCTGCGAATCGCACCACGGCTCAACTCTTACCTCGCCCTTAAGTCCTTGCATAGCTACTATTTTCCCTATTTCAAGAAATTGTTTCATATAAATCATTTCCTTTCCAAAAAAACGGCTCAAGCGGCTGTAAAAAAGGAATACCGTGAAGTCATCACCGTATTCCTTCCGCAAATTCAAATTTAACTATCTAATCCTCATAAATCATTGATTTTTCAAAGCTTCACGCCTGTTTTCTGTTCAAACCTTATCTGCCAGCCCTTATAAAAGGCGAAGGTAAAGATAAACTTATGTGAAATCGCATAAAGGAATAAGGCGGGCAAACTGCTATAAATCCTTTATTCAAGACTTTACGCAGATTTTAATATCACCATATAACAAGTGGTAATAGTATAATGACGGGGCAAGCCCTTTATTCAAGATTTTGACAGATTCAAATTCATATTTTAAAGCAGCTCAGTCAATTTCAACCATGATCTTCTGATCTATTCTGCCTGCACCTGCACGCATAACGGTTCTTATTGCCTTTGCGATCCTGCCCTGCTTGCCGATAACTCTGCCCATATCATCGGGAGCTACATGGAGATGATAAACAACAACACCCTCTTCATTAGGCTCGTCAACGTCAACCGAAACAGCATCCTTGTTCTCAACAAGACCGTTAACTATCGAAATAAGCAATTCTTTCATAAAAACACACCTTTCCGTAAACATCATTTCCGCAAAACGAAAAAGCAAAGCCTTTAACTGTATGCGGACGAAGCGGCTTTGCTCTGTTTAAAGGATATTAAGGCAATACCGCATGAAGCCGGACGTCGCTGCCAGCACATGAAGCAAGCCTCATGCGGTATTGCCCTAAAACGCATCTTACGGAAGCTCTGAGGAGTTATCCCCAGAGTCCCATTGATGAACAACGAAACAGCTATCTTACTTGATATTATTCTTATCAAAAAGCTTCTTAACTGTTTCTGTAGGCTGTGCGCCGTTTGCCATCCACTTCTTTGCCTTCTCAGCGTCTACGCTGAAAACAGAAGGTTCCTTTGTGGAATCATAGTAACCGATCTCCTCGATAAATCTGCCATTTCTGGGATATCTGGAATCAGCAACAACGATTCTGTAGAAAGGAGCTTTCTTAGCACCCATTCTTCTGAGTCTGATTTTAACTGCCATTTATATTCACCTCCGAATTGCATCTTTTTCACAAGGGCTTCCCCATATATATCATAACGTCTTTTACAACGCATGAATCATAAAATAATTATTGCACCGTATGCCGCAAGCGCCGCACCTGCAAGGAAGAGCAAAATTCTCACCCTGCCCCGGTTTCTTTCCTTTGACTTGGTCCTTACGCCTCTGTACACCCAGTAATCAACATACCAGCGCCAGTCAAAAACCGCAGCCAGCATATTGAAAACACCCACAAGCGCAAAAAGTATGAAGTAAAATATCCGCATTTACATCATTGGCGGAAAGCCGCCGCCATTCATCATTCCGGGCGGAAGCTTCAGCTTATTGCGCTTGCCCCTGGCGTTTTTACCCGTAACTCCAAGCTGCTTCATAAGCTTCTGCATTTCCTCAAACTGACGCAGCAGCCTGTTTACATCGGCTACCGTATTTCCGCTTCCTGCTGCGATCCTACGTTTTCTCGGCGGATTTATGATAGAAGGCTTCGCTCTCTCGGCGGCAGTCATCGAAAGTATCATAGCTTCCACACGCTTGATCTGATTATCGTCAACATCAACACCGTCAAGCTTATTTCCAACGCCGGGCAGCATACCCAGTATCTGCTTTATCGGACCCATTTTCTGAATCTGCTTCATTTGCTCAAGAAGGTCGTTCATATCAAATGTGCTCTCCTTGAGCTTGCTTGTAAGGCGTTTTGCCTCCTCCTCGTCAATGGTAGACTGTGCTCTTTCAATAAGAGTGAGCATATCGCCCATGCCGAGTATTCTTGACGCCATTCTTTCCGGGTGGAACTGCTCAAAATCATCAAGCTTTTCGCCCATACCCACAAATTTGATAGGTTTACCCGTAACGGCAAGTACGGAAAGCGCAGCACCGCCTCTTGTATCGGAATCGAGTTTTGACATGAGCACGCTGTCAATTCCAAGAGCATCATCAAAAGCCTTTGCAACATTGACCGCATCCTGACCCGTCATAGCATCGACAACAAGCATAATTTCATTCGGTGAAGTCTCCGCCTTAATGCTTTTAAGCTCATCCATAAGAGTCTCGTCAATATGCAGACGACCCGCCGTATCAAGAATAACGACATCATTGCCGTGATCCTTAGCGTGCTTTACCGCTTCTTTTGCAATGGTAACGGGATTTATCTGCCCCATATCAAAGACCTTTACGCCGGCTTTGTTTCCGACCACTTTAAGCTGATCTATAGCCGCAGGACGGTAAACGTCGCAGGCAACGAGCAGAGGACGCTTGCCCTGACCCAAAAAGTGCTTTGCCAGCTTTGCGGCATGTGTAGTTTTACCCGAACCCTGCAGACCGCACATCATAATAATACACGGCGGCTTTGACGGAAAGTTTATCTTTGCGTTGCTGTTGCCCATAAGCGCAATAAGCTCGTCATTAACTATCTTTATGACCTGCTGACCCGGGGTAAGGCTTGAAAGCACCTCTTCTCCCACAGCACGCTCGGATACCTTCGCAACAAAATCCTTTACTACCTTATAATTAACGTCAGCCTCAAGCAGAGCAAGTCTGACTTCACGCATAGCTTCCTTGACATCAGCCTCGGTAAGCTTGCCTCTGCCTTTAAGACGCTTGAACACATTATTCAGTTTTTCGGACAGACCCTCAAACGCCATAAGCTTCCTCCATCGGTTAAATCAGAACAAATCCTTATTTTCCTCCGCAAGCTTTACAAGATACTCCGCTCTTTTCACTATCCCTCTGGGATTTCCGCAGTAAGCGCACTCGTTCACAATATCCTGTGCCAGCTTGCCGACCTCTTCAATTATATCGTAAAATTTTGCCGAGCGCTCTGCCAGCTTGAATTTCTCCTCAAGCTCAAGCATAGTCTGCTCGCCTCGCTTTATACTGTCTCTCACGCCCTGACGAGTTATATTTTCATGCTCGGCAATTTCGGAAAGGGACAGGTCCTCGTTATAATACAGATCAATTACGTCCCTTTGCTTATCCGTAAGCATATCGGCATAATAATCAAGAAGCACCGAGAATCTCAAATCCTTATCAATATTCATCTAATCACCCCGACAGACAGATGTAAAGCAAAATTACTTTACATATTATACACTATTTTGTCCTCTTTGTCAAGGGGTTTAGCAAATTTTTTATCTTTCTTAAAATTTTACAAGACTTCAGTCCGCAAATACTAACAGCACCGCACAAAAATGCGATGCTGCAAGAAACCTAAAAAATTATATTCTGTATTTCTTTTTTACCGCCAGCCTGTCCTCTTCATTCAGTCTGTCTAAATTATCAACAAGATAACTTTTCCATTTGCCTTCATTTATAAAATACAATATGCTTTGAATAATCGCAAATATTCCCAACGCCACCAACCAGAAAAGGCTAAATCTTACAACTGCCATATTACACACAAAATAAACGGTCACGCCGAAATTCCTTTTGAACGTGCAATAATGCTTGCAAAATTTTACGATTTAAGTCTTGACTATATCGCAGGACTTACCAACAGCAAAAAGGACTTTCTTATGGTGAGCTTACCAATAAACAGCAGGAGCTTTTGAAGCTGGCAGATTCTTTTACAGATGATGAA
>CASFZT010000037.1 GCA_949299215.1 uncultured Ruminococcus sp. | reverse complement strand
TATTAATAAAAAGTGAACCGGGAAAAAGATTGTACTTTAATCTTATTTCCAATGTGTGGCTCTTTTGAGATGTCCTGCTTCCGTGTTTGACAGGGGCAGGAGTTGAAGTTCCAAATGAAAGGGGCATGGGATATGTTGAAGAAAAATTGGTTTATGGATTTCATTCATCCGGTTTTTATCGTACTTTTGTGGTGTGAAAATGAAATAAGGATAATTTGAAATAGCAGGCTGTTCTATCGCTGTTCCGCAAGGAAAAGAGGAAAGTCCGGGCAACATAGGGCATCGTGCTTCCTAACGGGAAGGCATCCGCGAGGGTGCAGGAAATGTAACAGAGAACAACCGCCCCGTTCATGCGGGGCAAGGGTGAAAAGGCGGGGTAAGAGCCCACCGGGACTGCAGGTGACTGTGGTTGCCGTACATCTCACGAGTTGCAAGGCCATGTATATCGGCGATGTTGGTTTGCCCGACCAATGCCGAGGGGTAGGCCGCTAGAGTTGTAAAGTGATTTGCAGCGTAGATAAATGATAGAAACCGCAAGGTACAGAACCCGGCTTACAAGTCTGCTATTTCTTTTTATTAAGAAGCGGTGCATGTGTTTTAAGTGAAAAGAGAGTTATGAAATCTATACGTGAAATTTATAATATCGGTTACGGTCCTTCTTCCAGCCATACGATGGGTCCAAGCCGTGCAGCCAAGTTCTTTAATGAGAAGCATGGTGAAGTGGAGCGGGTGCGCGTGACCTTGTATGGCAGCCTTGCCTTGACGGGGAAGGGGCATGGTACGGATACGGCAATCTTGAAAGTCATGTCCCATCCGGAGCGGACGGAGATTGTATGGCAGCCGGATGTGACTTTGCCAAAGCATCCGAATGGCATGTTGTTTGAAGCCTTTCAGAATGGTGAACTGTTAGACAGTTGGACTGTTTATAGTATCGGTGGGGGTGCCTTATGGGATGAAATAGGTACGTTTGACGGGGGAGAGGTATATCCTCACACTACCATGGAAGAAGTCATGAATTGGTGTATAGAGGAGGGATGTACGTTTGTCGATTATGTGGAGAAATATGAAGGGAAGTCACTTTATCCCCATTTGGAGTTGGTATGGCAGCGGATGCAGGAGTCTGTGGAGCGGGGAATGAGGACTGAAGGCGTGTTGCCGGGGGCGTTGAAACTGGCCCGGAAGGCAAGTTCTTATAATATCAAGGCAATGCAATCAACGGGTTCTTCCCGTCCGATGGGAATGCTTTTTGCAGCAGCTTTGGCTCCCGCCTTTTTGCCCACATTAGAAAGAGCAACTTTTCCTGTATGTTTGGCCGCAGCCTTCGCGGAGGCGCTTGCCGCAGCTTTTGCACCCGACTTGGCTGCGACTTTAACTCCTCCTTTTGCAGCGGCTTTTATATTGCTCTTTGTACCGCCTTTTTACCGCCCCTCCGTGAGAAGCGTTTTTATGAAAATGCAGCTGTCCGCGCCCTATGCAGGGGATCTATTATATCATGGGAACTACTGTAAGATATGCCCGCGCTCAATTCCCCTGCGGCTGCAAGACGCGCTTTGCCCTGCGGTAGGCAAAGGCGAAATAGGCGATCTCCGCCGCCGCCGTGATCGTCCACGACACGGGGTACAGCAGATACAGCATGGTCGTCGTGCCCGCGAGCGGAAAGATGCAGTACACCCAGAACACGCAGTGACAGCACTCTCATTATTGAAGATCTGATATCCGAAAACGCCAAAAATCTGGATATGTGCCGAAAATGCGGCTGTGAACATATCCTGATAGACGATGATTACAATATTATAAAGGAGTTTATATTATGAAAACACTTGTTTTATTCAGTGGTGGTGTTGACAGCACTACCTGTCTTGCTCTTGCCATAAAAAACTACGGCGTTCAGAATGTGGTTGCGCTTTCCGTTTCATACGGTCAAAAGCACACCAAAGAAATTGAAGCCGCCGACAATATCGCAAAGCATTATGATATGGAATACATCAAGCTTGATCTTTCGGAAATGTTCAGATATTCCGACTGTTCTCTCCTCTCTCACTCCGACAAGGAAATTCCGCATGAGAGTTATGCCGAACAGGTCAAGGAAGCAAACGGCACTCCGGTTTCAACATATGTACCATTCCGCAACGGACTTTTTCTTGCTTCTGCCGCAAGTATTGCTATTTCAAAAAACTGCGGCATTATAATGTACGGTGCTCATGCCGACGATGCTGCAGGAAATGCATATCCCGACTGTTCAAAGGTATTCAACGATGCCATGAACACTGCGGTCTATGAAGGAAGCGGACATCAAGTAAAAATTGAAGCTCCCTTTGTTGGAATAAACAAGGCAGCCATCATAAAAAAAGGACTTGAACTTAACGTTCCATACGAACTTACATGGAGTTGCTACGAAGGAAAGGACAAGCCATGCGGCGTATGCGGAACCTGCATAGACCGCAAAGCTGCTTTTGAAGCAAACGGCACCGTCGACCCTCTCAAATATGAATAAAAGAAAGGATATCACTCATATGGCAGGAAGAAATCAATCCGAAACAGAAGGCATCACCCTTCTTGGAAATCAAAAGACAAAATACCCGGATGACTATGCTCCCGAAGTACTGGAAACCTTTATCAACAAGCATCAGGAAAACGACTATTTTGTAAAATTCAACTGTCCCGAATTTACAAGCTTGTGTCCTATAACCGGTCAGCCCGATTTTGCGACCGTATATATCTCATATGTTCCATCGGTAAAAATGGTTGAAAGCAAGTCCTTAAAGCTTTATCTTTACAGTTTCCGCAATCACGGTGATTTTCATGAGGACTGCATGAACATCATAATGAAAGACCTCATCAAGCTTATGGATCCAAAATACATTGAAGTATGGGGCAAATTTACCCCTCGAGGCGGCATCTCAATAGACCCTTACTGCAACTATGGAAAAAAAGGTACCTGCTGGGAAAAAATTGCTTTTGACAGACTTGCAAATCATGATATGTATCCTGAAAAGGTCGATAACAGATAATAACAAAAAATGTCAATACTGCAAAATCGTGGTATTGACATTTTTATTATTCACTTGATCTCAAGCCGCATTTCCGTGGAATTTTTTCCTCTTTCGACAAAGCCATTTTTTATATAAAGAGGCTTTCCCATTTTAGTTGCGGACAAATCTATACAGGTTACCCCCTCTGCTCTTGCATCTGCAATTATCCTCTTTAAAATTGCAGATGCAATACCCTTACGTCGATGCTTTTCTATTGTATAGACATTCATCAGAAGCGCTGTTTTTCCGTTTATGAAATGTGTATTTGCCGGTTTTTCAACGCGGATAAAAAACACTACCGCAGCGTCCTCTCCATCTTCCTCCGCTATATACGCCGTAAAATCATTTCCTATATGACGCCTGAAATAATCTGGCAATTGTTCATTAAGCTGCTTTACCTGCTCATCTTCAAGCTTGCCTACATCGTCATGAAGATACGCAAATCGGAATTTTATAAGAGTATCTATATCAGATGTTGAAGCAATTCTGATATTCATTAAAACACATCCTTTTTCTTCTTTATATAACGTCTTATAATAATTCCTATTGATGTCATAACGCAAGCCAGTAAAAATACCGGTACAAGCCACCTATTGCGTGTTTCGTCCTGTACTGATTTTATTTCCGTCCAAAGATCCTGCATCTTCTGATTGGCTTCATCGGATAAATTGCAGAATACTGTTGTATTTTCCTCAAGAAATGTATCATCAAGATAAGATATACCGTCATTCTTTATTTCATCGTCAAGTCTTTCATAAGCAGCATCGTGCGGAGTTGAATATCCGATATATGTTGTGGTTGCATACGCAATATCCGGTTCACAAAGGAAGTTTATATACATCTCTGCGGCTTCCTGCTGTTTTGATGTTACGGGCACACATACGGCATCTATAAACATATTGGTTCCGCTTTTGGGTATAACAAACCCAAGATCCTCATACTCATCCATCAATGTAATGGCATCTCCTGCATAATAGGGTGCTGCAAGCGCTTCACCTGCTCCCATTTTATCAAAAATCTCGTCCATTACATATGCCTGCACCACTTTTTTCTGCTCTTTCAAAAGCTCGGCACACTCTTCAAGTTCTTTTTTATTCTCGGTATTCAAAGAATATCCCGATCTCAGCTCTGCAATTGCAAATGCATCTCTCGGGTTATCGAACATTAAAATCCTATCGGCATAATCTTCATTCCAAAGAATATCCCAATCTATCTCCTCGGCAGGAATATCTATCAACGTGGTATCGTAAATAATACCAACTGTTCCCCATGTATACGGCACGGAATATTCATTCTGCGGATCATACTCGGGGTTTACAAATGTATCGCTTATATACTTAAAATTCGGTATATTATCAAAATTCAGTTTTGCAAGCATACCTTCCTTTATCATTCTCGATATCATATAATCGGAAGGAATAATTATATCATAGCTTGCTCCGCCGCCTTTCAGCTTTGCATACATTTCTTCATTGGTAGCATAATTGGTATAATTAACTTTTATATCTGTAAGCTTTGTAAACTCGGCATTTACAGACAAAGTTCCTTCTTCCGAGCCGTCAGATATATACTCGCCCCAGTTATAAATATTAATCGACACACCCTGTCCGCGAAAACGTGAATAATATTCCTCATCTTCAACGGTAAGCGTTTGTATCTCAATTTCTTCCTCTTCCTCAACATCCGTCTGCGTTTGTGAGCATGAAGTCAGCATACCGCAAATCACCGCAAAAATAACTGCCGCAAAAGCTGTTTTCGGTATTTTCTTCACTGTACCTCCCCCTTTACAAGCACATTTCTCTTATTCTCATTATGACGCTCAACTACATTTTTCAATATAAGAACAATTACAACCACCAAAAAGATAAGTGTTGAAAGAGCGTTGATCTCCGGACTTACCTTACGTCTTGTCATAGAATAGATCGTAATCGGCAGAGTCTGTGTACTTGCTCCGCAGGTAAAATAGCTGATAATAAAATCATCGAGCGAATATGTAAAGGACATTAAAAATCCCGACACCACACCCGGCATTATTTCCGGCAGTACCACTTTAAAAAATGCTCTGAACGGACTGCAGCCCAGATCCTGTGCCGCTTCATACAAAAACGGATCCATTTGTCTGAACTTTGGCATAATATTCAATATTACATACGGTACATCAAACGTAATATGTGCAATTATCAGCGTAACAAATCCAAACTCCAGATTCATTCTCGCCGCAAAAAACACAAAAAGAAGCATTAACGAAACACCTGTCACTATCTCCGGATTAATAACCGGAAAATTTGTAATATTAAGGACTATTGCCTTTGGAAGCTTCTTCATATTATTTATGCCTATCGCTGCTGCCGTTCCCAATATCGTTGCACCTATCGACGCAATAACGGCTATAATTATTGTATTCACAAGCGAGGACATAATTATCTCATTCTTGAACAGTTTTATATACCAATCAAATGTAAATCCAGACATCACGGAACGGCTTTTTGTTGTATTAAAGGAGAACACTATCAGCACAAAAATCGGAACATACAAAAACATAAGAACAAGTCCAAGATATACTTTGGCAAGCTTTTTCATCGTTCTCCCCCTTTACATAAGCACGACTTCATCATCGGCATTGAACTGATTCATTATAGTCATCATCAGAAGTACAATTACCATCAGCACCAGTGAAATTGCCGCACCTAAATTTATATTATACGCATTCCCCAAAAACTGCATTTCTATAAGGTCGCCTATCAGCAGATTTCCGCCGCCGCCCAGCATTCTCGAAATAATAAATGTACTTATTGCCGGAACGAACACCATCGTTATTCCAGACATTACTCCCGGCAAACTTAGCGGAAAAACTACTCTCAGCATTGTTTTTCTTGAATTACAGCCCAGATCGGCTGCTGCTTCCAACACGCTCTTATCTATCTTTACCATAACCGCATATATCGGCAGGATCATAAACGGGATATAGTTATACACCATGCCAAGCACCACGGCGCCCTCGGTATTAAGCATTTTATACGGCTCCAATCCGATAAATCCAAGCAATGTGTTTATAAGTCCGTTATTTCCGAGCAAAGTCATCCATGCATATGTTCTCAAAAGGAAATTCATCCACATTGGAAGCATAACTATCATAAGCATTGTACTCTGCATACTTTTCTTCATGCCTATCAATATATACGCAAGCGGATATGCAATAACAAGGCATATCACCGTTGCAATAAGCGCAAGCCATATCGAACGTATAAAAATAGGTGTATACTGCGCTACATCGGAAACATAATCCAATGTAAAATTACCGTTCTTATCGGTAAATGCAAAATATGCAACCATTATAAGAGGTACAAGGATAAATATAACCATCCACAATAAGTACGGTGCTGCAACAAGCTTAGTTTTCATTTCCCTTCACTTCCTCCGCAAATTCATTTTTTTCCATCTTATGCATAATATGAATATCGTATGGTCCGAACGAAAGTCCCACGGCAGAGCCTTTTTCAGCCGCCTGTGTTGAGTGAACTATCCATCTGTAATCATAAGCGTCTATAAGCATTTCATAATGCACGCCCTTGAATATCACAGACTCCACTATTCCATTAAGCTGTGCCTCATCCGGGTCTATAAGCTTTATATCCTCGGGACGTATCACAACATCTACCGCAGTATTTTCTCCAAACCCACCGTCTACACACTCAAACTGTCTGCCGCTTATTTCAACAAGCCTGTCCTTTATCATAAGTCCGTTAAGTATATTGCTCTCACCTATAAAATCTGCTACAAACGCATTGACTGGTTCATTATATATATCGACCGGAGAACCTATCTGCTGGATTTTACCGCCGTTCATTACAACAACCGTATCGCTCATTGTCAGCGCTTCTTCCTGATCGTGAGTTACATATATAAACGTAATTTCCAGTCTTTCCTGGATACGCTTAAGCTCTATCTGCATTTCCTTGCGAAGTTTAAGATCCAATGCGCCGAGTGGTTCATCAAGCAGCAGCACCTTCGGATGATTTACCAATGCTCTTGCAATTGCGACACGCTGCTGCTGACCGCCCGAAAGTCTTGATGTACTTCTCTTTTCATATCCCATAAGATTTACAAGCTTTAACATTTCTGCCACGCGCTTGGAAATTTCCTTTTCCGGAATTTTATTTACACGAAGTCCGAATGCAATATTATCATATACATTTAAATGAGGGAAAAGCGCATATCTCTGAAAAACAGTATTTACATTTCTCTTATACGGCGGAAGTCCGTTGATTTTTTTCCGTCAAACAAAATATCTCCGCTGTCGGGATTTATAAAGCCGCCTATAATACGCAGAGTCGTTGTTTTTACGCAGCCTGACGGTCCCAAAAGAGTTACAAACTCCTTATCCTTTATATCAAGATTGATTTTATCGAGAATCCTCTCTCCGTCAAACTCAACCACTATATCCTTCAATGTAACAATATTACCGCTCATCGCCTAACCTCCCGCAAAAATCTATATACGCACACATACATACAATATATACTTTAAATAAATTCTTATAAAAAGTCAATAGTCTTGCATAAAGTAATACAATATGTAATTATTTTTAATAATATGTCAAAAAAACGACGCTTCAAATTGCTTTGAAACGCCGTTATGGTTTTTATTCGTCAAAGAACACATAAAAAGCCTTATATGTCATATAAACATCTATTTTTGAAACTACCTCATACGGAGCGTGCATTGCAATTACGGGTACACCCACATCAATAACGTCCATATCCATATTTGCAAGATATGCAGCAACAGTTCCGCCGCCGCCTGCATCTACCTTTCCAAGCTCACCCGTCTGCCAGATAACGTTATTGGAATCCAGCATTGCTCTTACTCTTCCTACAAATTCGGCTGACGCATCGGACGTACCTGACTTTCCTCTCGCACCCGTAAACTTTGTAACGCAAACGCCGTAATTAATAAATGCGCAGTTCCTTTTTTCCATGACATCGGGGAATGTCGGATCATATGCGGCATTTACATCGGCAGACAAGCACTCCGTATTTGCTATTACCCTTCTTCCGCTTACACCGAAGCTATCGGCAAGGCTGTAAATAAAATGCTTAAGATATGCCGAACGCAGACCTGTATTACCGTCGCTTCCGGTCTCTTCCTTATCCGTAAGAATAACAACTGCTGTTTTCTTTACATTCGGACAGTCAAGTATAGCTTTAAGTGCGGTATATGCACAAACTCTGTCATCATGACCGTATGAACCAACCATACTTCTGTCAATTCCCACGTCCTTAGCCTTAAATGCAGGTACAGCTTCAAGCTCTGCGGAAAGAAAATCCTCCTCAATCATGCCATACTTTTCATTAAGCAATACCATTATATTAAGCTTTACCTTTTCGCTTATCTTATCATCCTTAAACGGCATTGAGCCTACGATAATATTAAGCTCCTCACCCTTTATAATATCTCCCGGTGTACGCTTCATCTGATCTGCCGCAAGATGCGGAAGCAGATCCGTTACAAAAAATACGGGGTCATTTTCGTCCTCACCTATATTGACACTTACCTTTGTACCGTCCTTCTTCACAACAACGCCATGCAACGCAAGCGGGATAGTAGTCCACTGATATTTCTTTATTCCGCCGTAATAATGTGTCTTAAAGAGAGCGATCTCACTGTCTTCATAAAGCGGATTCTGCTTTAAATCAAGTCTTGGTGAATCAATATGCGCCGCAGCAAGGTGAACGCCCTTTTCAATAGGTTCTGTTCCAATAACCGCAAGAATAACAGACTTGCCTCTGTTATTGTAGTATATCTTATCCCCTGCTTTAAGGCTCATTCCGTCCTTATATTCGACAAAACCGCACTTTTCAGCAAGAGTGATCGATTTTACCACAGCCTCTCTCTCTGTTTTGGCGTCATTAAGGAACACCTTATAATCCTCACAAAAATCATTGCACACATTAATTTCATCGGTTGAAAGTCTGAGTCCTCCGTGCTTTTTGGTAACACAAAGCTTTTCTTTTAAAAGCTCGGCAGTTGATTTTTCATTTTCCATATTACTCCTGTCCTTTCTTTAAATATAAGTTAGTATAACCGTTATATGCAGTCATAACCTTATCAACATAATGCTGTGCCGCTGCAGACGGAATTTCTTTCAGCGTCACTCCATCATCGCTGTACTCATCATTTTTCAGCCATTCATTTACCTTGCCCCTGCCCATAAAATATGCTGCAAGTGCAGTTTCTTTATCTCCGTACTCCTCATACAAAAGAGAAATAAGATAACAGCCATATTCTATATTATATTCAGGTTTGTACATATCGTCATAAACAAGTCCGCGGTCATCGTCCATACGGTACTTTACCCACTCAAACGCATCTTCCATTATTTGCATCAAGCCTCTTGCACCCACATCAGATTCCGCCTTACTGTCAAAACCGCTCTCCGTTTTTATTATAGCATAGACAAAATACTTGTCAAGACCGCACTTATCCGCATAATACTCTACATATTCCGAATACTCGGTCTTATATATATATTTCTTGCACAACTTTTCGGCATTAAGCATTACTGCTCCCGCAAGCAATATACACACTATCAGAAAAATGCTAAAAAGCTTCTTCAGCATTATTACAATACTCCTTAACCTTATGAGCTACCTCATCTGCTTTTTCGATCAGACACTCCAGGGATTTATTATTTTTTATGATAAAATCGGAATGATTAACAAAAAACTTTTCCGTATGCTGCGATGAAAACCGATCCTTTATCTGCTCGGGACTTATCCCGTCACGCTCAGCTATTCTTGCCGCACGCAGACGTTCAGGAGCCGTCACGCTTATTATCAGATCACAAAAATCATCCGCTCTGCTTTCAAACAGCGTAGGTGCATCCAAAAGCACAAAACGCTGTCCCTCAGATTCAAGCTTTTTTATCTGCTGTAAAATTTCAAATGTTATGTATGGATAACATATCGCATCAAGCTGATTTAATTTTTCCCTATCCTTAAAAACTATATCCGCAAGCTTCTGTCTATTCAGCTCCCCATCGTCGGAAAGAACGTCTTTGCCAAAGCACTCTGCTACTTCTTTCAAACACGGAGAATCTTTATACATGATTTCACGTGCGATTTTATCCGCATTTATAACGGCAAATCCATTATCACAAAAAACCTTACATACCGTTGTTTTTCCGGCACCGCTCTGACCTGTCAATCCGATAACCGCAATATCGGTCATCTTGCTCATACATCCCTTCATCCTTTCCCATTTGTTTTATCTATGCTCCCAAATGGTACACCCTATACTTTTATAACCTCAAATCCCGCAGAACGCAGCAATCTGTTATACACCGCAAGTCCCACTCCGTTCTGCTCCGGACATCTTACAAACACCTGCTTTGCACCTATCTCATCTGCCTTGCGCAACACGCCGAAAACCTGTGCCGCCTGTTCCTCCGAATTATCTCCATATGTCATATATTTATATGGATACTCCGCTGCGTCCCTATCATACAGCATAGCATAAACATCTTCGCCGTTATGCTCCGAAACATACTCCGTAAACTTTTCAAGGCTTCCCATAACCAAAGTAACATTTGCTTTGGGAGAATAATGCTTATACTTCATTCCCGGTGACAAAACCTTTTCGCCATCTGCAACGGCTTCAACTATTCCCTTATCGCAAAAAACTTCCGCTCCAATACTTTTCAGATCTTCAACCGACACATAACCCGGTCTTAAAAGACGTATTCCATCATTTTCAAAAGAAACCACCGTACTCTCAACCCCTACACCGCAGGCGCCTCCGTCAATTATAAGCGGTATACGTCCATTCATATCTTCAAAAACATGCTGCGCAGTCGTCGGACTCGGACTTCCCGAAAGGTTTGCCGACGGTGCCGCAAGCGGTTTTCCGCACGCATCTATAATATCCCTTGCAGTTTTATGAAACGGTATGCGTATTCCTATTGTATCAAGGCCTGCACTTGTCACATCGGGAATAATATCCCTTTTGGGCAAAACCATTGTCAGAGGTCCGGGACAAAATCTTTCGACAAGCCTATATGCCAACTCCGGTACATTGCACACATATCTGTCCATCATATCGACCGATGACAAATGAACAATAAGCGGATTATCCTGCGGTCTGCCCTTTGCTTCAAATATTTTTTTTACAGCCGTTTCATTTGCTGCGTCGGCGGCAAGTCCGTACACGGTTTCCGTTGGTATTCCAACCACCTCACCGTCATTAATAAGACGTGCAGCATATTCAATATTACTTCTGTCCGATGATAACACTTCTGTTTTAAACATTTTTATACTTCCTTAATTATTCATCGTTCTGTGCAGACAACTTTGCAGCTTGATCGGCTGTTGCAAGTGCATCTATAACTTCATCAAGATTGCCGTTTAATATATACTCCAGTCTATAAATAGTCAGACCTATTCTATGGTCTGTAAGACGGCTTTCGGGGAAATTATATGTTCTTATACGCTCGGAACGCTGACCGGTACCTACCTGTGAACGGCGTTCGGACGCTATCTTATCATTCTGCTCACGAAGCATTGCCTCATAAAGTCTTGAACGCAATATCTTCATTGCTTTATCCTTATTCTTATGCTGGCTTCTTTCGTCCTGACATTCAACAACCACGCCTGTCGGCAGATGTGTTATTCTCACGGCAGACTCCGTTTTATTGATATGCTGTCCGCCTGCACCAGACGCACGGAAAACGTCTATCTTTAAATCGGCAGGATTTATTTCAAGCTCCACTTCATCAGCCTCAACCAGCACAGCGACAGTTACCGTTGAAGTATGCACTCTGCCCTGCGATTCCGTTTCGGGGACTCTCTGTACGCGGTGTACACCGCTTTCATATTTCAAACGAGAATATGCGCCCTCGCCCTCTATACTAAAGCTTATCTCCTTATATCCGCCAAGCTCCGTACCGTTCGCATTAAGCACCTCAAGCTTCCAGTGCTTCATTTCGGCATACATTGTATACATACGATAAAGCGAATT
>CASFZT010000036.1 GCA_949299215.1 uncultured Ruminococcus sp. | reverse complement strand
AAGGGGCAGTAATTGTTGATTCTAAATCTGGTGAAATTGGCAGCATCTCTTGAGACACTGAGATTAGCTCTGATCTGACTGTTGATATTTTCAGATAATGCATTTGAAAGCTTTCTGTTATCAGCGTATTCTTGCCCGTCACGCCTACGCATGGGTACACTTGAAAGCATTTTTACAAATTCTTGAATATGCACCGGTCGAATTTCAACTATTTTATGATGTCCCAGTGCCGGCAAAATAGTATCGGATATTATCTTTCGATAGCTCTCATATACAACCGGACTTAATTTAGTTTTCATTGCATCGAGATATTGCGGCGCAAAATCGCAAAGTTTTAGCTGCTGCGCCGTTCCCGCAAGACCATTCTTCACCTGCTCCTCAAACTGGACGGCTACTTTGTTTAACTCCTTCTCAATCTGCCTTTTTGTCATATTCGGAGCAGGTTTGTAGCTCATTGTATAAGGCTTTAAGCGCTTACCTGCTCCATCGTAGCCATGATATACCCGTATTGTGTACGAAGTGATCACGCCGTCTTTATTCCTCCTTGGGGTTATGTTTGCCATTGCTCTGACCTCCTCACTTGAATTCTTGCGGATAATTTATTGTAAGCTCATAGCCATCAATTAAGAATTCGTCATAATCATAATATATTTTGCTTTCAATCTCTTTTCTAAGCCAAGCTTTGAACGGTGCTTGCAGCTCAGATAATGCTTTTCGGAGCACTCTGTTTTCTTCAACTTGATAATTATCATCGTCCCAGAGTTCAAGGTCGACTTCAATCCAATTTATATAATTATTTTTATAATGGAGGTATACAATGCAGCTTATATCGCATTCAACCTTTCTCCCAGAATACTCAATAATTACACGATAGCCGCCTTGATCACTTTGCGGAAAGTTTTCAATTTCCAAGTAGGGCATATCAGACCTTACATAAAAATCATATTTAGAAAACAAAAACAGTTTCTCTATGCCAATATCAAAGTATTTGCATAATGTATTAACTGTATCAAGTTGAACACCTTGACAGTTATTTGAACATAAGCTCGTTAATGTAGTCCTTGATATACCCGTATCTCGTGAAACTTTTGATACATTGGTATGATGTTCCGTGAGTATGCTTTGAAGATTGCAAAGTATCATAAAATCACCCTTTCAAATTCATTGTACAATAGATTGTACATCTTGTCAAGTGTTTTGTACAAAAACTATTGACTTTTCTTTTTTATTGGGTTATAATATAATTGTTCAAAACTCTGAACAATTTGCGCAGAGTTAAATACAGAAAGGGGGCTGTTACATGAATAATACTTTTGATAAGTTTTTACACGATCGTAATATCAGTATTTCAGAATTATCACGAAAAACAGGCGTGTCAAGAACAACTATCACCGACATCATGAAAGGGCGCAAGAACAATGTTACATTTGAAACTGCCATAAAATTAAGCAATGGCGTGGGTTGCTCTGTAATTGACTTGTTTCCGGACATAAAAGAAAGCGCCTCCTGCTGACCTTTGACGAGGAACCCAGCAGGAAACGCAAGAGCCAACGCATAAAAACATTGACCTGCTCCCATTTTATCACATATCGAGCAGGCTTTCAAAGGAGGAACGCAAAAAATGATTGGAAATATTCCGCAAATGGAAACAATAAAGAACACAGCAAAGCTTTTCGGACTTCCGGAGCATTTTGTCCGTCAAAAGGTTGTACACGGTGAAATTGTTGCTGTTAAGGCAGGCTGTAAATATCTTGTCAATGTTGATAAGTTCGCCGATTATCTTAATACGCATACCGAACAGCCTGCGGAAGAGACAGAAACGACGTACAGCAGCATTAAGCCTGTACCTGTCAAGTTATAAGGTCGGTGAACAGATTGACTATATCTCTACAATTTGACACCGTACCATATAAGACAAAGCCAAAGGGCGTGGAAATTGCAGCTATTAAGCAAAGGCTATGCAGTGTCACACCCGGGACATTGACCATATCGCAAATGGCAGAGCTCATCACACAAGGCTACAGCTTTACTCCAGCCGTACTTATTGGAGGCGCAAAGGCTGAGAACTGGAGCAGTCAACAGCTGTTTTGCCTTGATATTGATAATGAGGATAAAAGCATATCGGGCAAACACAATAAGCAGCGTGCAGCAGAGCCGCTCACCGTTGAGCAGGTGCTTGACCGCTGCTCTTCCTGGGGAATTAAACCCGCTCTTGTATATGAAACATTCAGCAGCTCCGCAGAGTGGCAGAAATTCAGAGTAGTATTTGCAAGTGATACCGTAATAAAGGATAAGCAGAAAGCCTTAAATATACAGCTTGGCTTAATGGAGCTTTTTCCCGAATGTGATAAAGCCTGCAAAAATGCAGACCGCCTTTTCTTCGGTGGAAAAAGTATACTTCATATTGATGAAAATGCACTAATGACAGCGGCAAATGTTTCAGAGCTTGAAAACTTTGGGGCGTTCTGCTCTCTACCTGCTCCTGCGGTGCCTGCCGAAAAAGACAAGCGGCTTGATGATCTGAAACGCGATTTTGACTTTTTAAACTACATACGCGGCTTTGGAGGAACAGAGCGCCGCGCCGGTAGGCTTATACAATTCAATCCATGCCCTATATGCGGACACAATGGCGATTTCTATTATTATCCCGATACCAACAGCTTTATGTGCTTTGGTGCAAACGGTAATTGCGGCGGCTCTGTCATTGATTTCATTATGAAAAAGGAAAGCCTTGACCGAAAAGCAGCCGTTATATTTTTCAAGCGTGAATTATGTGGCATATCAGAAGCAGAAGATAAAGCTGAATTTCAAAAGCATAAAATGATTGAACGGCATAACATTATTGCTCCGATGAGCGAGCAGGTTGACGAGTTACCTTCATATTTTTATGAAAAGATAAATCAACAAACAGGCGAGATAACCTATGTTGTATCCTGTCCGTTGCTTGCGAAGCATTTCAGAGCAAAGCAGCATTATTTTTGGTTGAAGTCTCAAGGCAACGGAAAGCCATTGCGGTACATATACAAGAACGGTGTTTTCTCTCTCATATCGGACGATGAAATAAAAGGCATAATTAAGCGCTATATTACCGATTACAATCAAACAAGCTTGAAAATGAGAGATGTGGACGAGGTTTTCAAAAATATCTGCTGTGACAGCGTTTTTCATGATGTCGAGGAGCTCAACGCAGACGAGAACATTATAAACTTTGAAAATGGCCTGCTTTATCTTGATACAATGGAGTTAAAAGCACATACGCCTGCTGTTTTGAGTACAATTCAAATAGCGTGCAAATGGAATCCTTTTGCCGCTGCTACGCCTGTTTTCAATGAATTTATGCAAACGCTTACCGATGGAAACAAAGAGGTGCAGCATTATTTAATGCAGTTCATAGGGGCAATTATATCAAACGTTCGCGGATACCGAATGAAAAGCGCTCTGTTTATGGTGGGAGCAGGTAACACAGGAAAATCACAGCTTAAAGGTCTTGTTGAAAAACTGATTGGAGAGCGCAACTGTTCTCCGTGCAACCTTAAAGACCTTGAAGAACGCTTTGGCACTTCGGACCTCTATGGAAAGCGGCTCATAGGTTCGAGCGATATGTCTTTTATGACAGTTAAAGAATTAAAGACGTTTAAAAGCATTACCGGCGGCGATAGCATAACCGTAGAGTTCAAAGGGCGCGATACATTCCAGTACGTGTATAAGGGACTCGTATGGTTTTGTACAAATCAGCTCCCGAGGTTTGGCGGGGATCGCGGTGATCATGTTTATGACCGCATAAGCATTGTACGCTGCAGCAACGTCATTCCGCACGAACAGCAGGACAAACACCTGCTCGAAAAGATGTATGGTGAGCGAGAAGGTATTGTAGCGTTAGCTGTAACAGCGTTAAAAGCTATGCTTGATAGCGGCAGTCGCTTTTCTGTTCCGGAAGTTTGCAGAATGGAAAAAGAGAAATACAGAGTTGATAACAGCCCGGTATTGTCTTTTTATAAAGAATGTTGCTGCGACAGACAAACTGCAACCGACAACGCAACCTGCTCAAAGGTGTATGATGTTTTCAAAGTCTGGTGCAAGGATAACGGCGGATATACTCCTACAAAAAGAGAGTTTAGGCAGGAACTTGCAGATTATCTCGCCAATGGTGATATATCAGTTTTGGAGAAAAAAGTGAACGGCACAAGGTATTACACATTTACTCTTTCAATAGATGCTAAGAAAACTTATGCCAATATTTACGGTTTTGATGCTGTCAGTAAAGCGGATTAATGATATATTGCCCTTAAAAATGCCCTTTACGCCCCTTACGCCCCCAATTATGCCCCCTTACAAATGGCTATTCTACGTTGTTTCAGACCCCAGGGGGCGTAAAGGGCGTAAAAATTATATGATTTCGTACGGAAAATATATTTATATACATATACCTGTACATGTGCGCACATGTACGCGTGTAAAAGATATTTTTATTTACGCCCTTTACGCCCCATAACCTTACAAACGGCTATTCTACGTTGTTTGTAAGGGGCGTTATTGGGGGCGTAGGGGGCAAAAGGGGCGTAATTATATGTTATTAGGAGGATTTTATGTATATTGTAACACCCGATAAACTCATAAATTCAAATAAAATAGCCTGCTTTACCGTGAAAAGCTACAGCAGCCTTACCGAGCAGGTGAGAGAGGGCGTAGTGAAGTATAACAGCAGCGCCATAGTGCACGAAGTGAGAGCCTACTGCAGCGCATACGAGGACGAGGAGAGCGCGGACTATTTCCTTATCGGTAAATACGGCACCGAGGAGGAGGCGCGCGAGGTATTAGGCTACATTATGACTGCTCTCCAGAACGGCGCGGCGGGTCTGGACTTGCGCTAATTTTTGAAAAATAGACACGATATATAAGGTAGTTCCTCCAACAGTTGGAGGACACGGGGAGCAGGTGATCTATGACAAACGAACAGCTTGCAGGCTTTATCAAGCAGGGCGGCAATGATGAGCTTATACCGATTTTGTGGGAGAACGTCCGTAAACTGCTTTATGCGTTCTCTGACCGCTACTACAGAGCCTACAGTGACGATTTGACACAATGCGGGATAACTGCTTGGGACATAAAGCAGCAGGCTTATAGCGCGTTTCTCAAAGCAATAGAGGGGTACGACGATAGCAAAGGCTTTAAATTTACCTCTTATCTGAAATATCCCTTTAAAAACGCTGTGAGAGCGCTGTGCAAACAAAATGACCTGCTCAATAAGTGCGAGGAGAGCCTAAATGCCCCTGTCAAGTCTGATATGTCCGACGATAAAGCCTCGGAGCTGGCGGACTTTGTAGCCGATGAGCGCGCATTAGACTTTGTGGAGCAGATAGAACGAGCGGACGAGATAGAGCTGATAAAAACAGTAGTGCACAAGGCTATTGACAAGCTCCCGGGGCGCGAGCCGGAGATAGTAAGAGAATATTACCTTGCTGGGAAAACTTACGCAGATATAGCAGCCGATAAAGGAATAAGCCACGAGAGAGTGCGGCAAATAAGCGGCTCGGCTCTCCGTCATTTAAGAGGAAATAACGATATAAAGCGGCTCGGGCGCTCTCTCGGGTATTGCTCACATGCTGCATATCATAACACCGTGAGCGGCTTTGCGCGTACTGGAATAACAAATGTTGAGCGTATAGCGATAGCTCATGCTGATGCAGATATGAGAGAGAGGCGGAGCGATAAATACTTAAAAGAGTATGAGCTGCTTATGAATGAGTATTGCAGCGGCAAAATTACGGTGGAGGAGTTCACCGTAAGAGAGCAGCAGCTTGACAACCTGTTTTATAGGTGAATGATATAAGGGAGGCGGGGTATTATCGCAAATCTTACACCCAAGCAAGAGCGATTTTTTGAGGAGTATCTCCTAGAATTGAACGGCACACAAGCGGCTATAAGGGCGGGATATTCCAAAGCGACGGCAAAAGAAATAGCAGCGCAAAACTTATCAAAACTTAACATTCAAGAGAAAATATCGGAGCTCATGGCGGCACGCTCAAAGCGTACAGAGATTACGGCTGATATGGTGCTTTGTGACTTGGCTGCTATAGCTTTCGCTGACCGTACCGAGATTGCGAAGATAACCGCAAAGGGTGCTGTAAAGTTTACTCCTACAGACGAACTCCCGCAGGAAGTGAAGAAAATCATTTTAGGCATAAAAGAGGGAAAACACGGGATAGAAGTTACCACCGCGGATAAAATAAAGGCTCTGGAGCTGCTCGGAAAACACCTCGGGCTGTTCGATAAACACGCCGATAATGCCGATGCACTCGCCAAGCTGGACGAGGTACTTGTTAGGATAGTGGACGATATATAACCCCCGCTGAGTTTATTCCACCTGCTCGGCGAGGGCGAAAAACTTCCCCGTCCAATATCAGATGCTGCTTTTTGTTGACATTTGGAGCAGGTGTCCCAGAGCAGCGAAGCCCTCCTCTTACCGGATATAAAAAAGCCCCGTCCAGTGTTGGCGCACTGAGCGGGGATATTCAGAGGAGATTTGAAAAAAAGATTGAAAAACTTACCACAATTATATTATACCACATTAGTATGATTTTGTCAACTAATTATTGGAATTTTAGACACGATACGCGCGCCCGTATATGTGCATAGAGAGCAAGAAAAAATCTGATAAGTATATCTTGATATGCTTATGAGCAGGTGGAGCACCAGAACGGCACCCAGAGCCGCGCCCGTCGGAGAGAGCTAAAGCCAATTTTGGCTTGTGCTGTCTGCTCACTGACGGGAAAAATCCCGCCAGTAACTACCTGCTCACTGGACGAGAAATTCCGTTCAGTAAATGAAAAGTGGGGCTACTTTTCTGTGCTTGCTATGATATGACCTGCTCCCCACTTAAAGGAGATAGCAGCTGCAGCAGTCCTCCAATAGTTGGAGAAACAAAAAAGAGAGCCTGAGCTCTCCCTTGTCTGCTATGCTGTTTGATTTTCGATAGCCTCCAGTATAGTATGCGCTGACCTCATGTAATCAATGACGGCTCCGAGCACCTCGCCTATGTCGTGTTTGCTGTGCTGGAAGTAGGGTTCTGCGCCCTCTCCTGTCTGTTCAAAGTAGTTACTATATAACAGTCTTGCTACTGCTAAGCCTGTTTCGAGGTCGCATATAGCGTCGGTTACTTCCGGGCATTTGCCCTCTGTGATGTTCATTTCTTCTTGTTCTCCTCTCTGTGTTCATCGGAATTGTGCGCGATAGCCATTAACTTATTAGCGGCCGCGTCCGTATCGTTTTTTAACCCCGTGAGTAGTCTTGCTTGTATGTTTAAAAGTGCAATAGCGTTGTGTATAAGCTCGCGCAGCTTTGTATCTATTTCAAAAGAGAAGTAGTCGGCGCTTTCCAGTATTTCACAAAGCGAAAAGTTAAGCGCTTGCTGCTCTGATATATCAACATCTACAGTATACATATCGCCATTGATAACTTCAAAAAGCTCGCGGGGGTCGATTTCCTTTGCTGCATTAGGCATATATATCACCCCTTACCTGCTCATTATCCGAGAGCTCCGGGCGCTTGTCCTGCGGCTGCTCGGTGTCGTATATATCCAGCACGGGCTTGCGTGAGAGCAGCAGCCCGAGCCCCAAGGGGACGGCATACGCAAGGCAGCCCCACTCTCCGATAAGTTTTGCGACGATAAGCGCTAAAGCTATGTAGCCTATGCCTATGAGCTTTTGCCTTATGTATTTCATTACTGGAGCGCCTCCTCTCTGTGCCCTGTGAGCAGGTATGCAGCCCGCCTAAAGCCTTGAATAAATCCAAGATACTGTGCCATCATGCACTCGTTCGTATTGGCGCATCTTACATCGTCGGCTTCGGAAAAAGGCATATTATACTTTGAAACTACCTGCTCGAATTTCTCTCTTGCTTCGTTCGCCGCCGATTCGAGTTCGGGGATAGTATCTTCTGAAAAATCATTATTAAAAAAACATCATATAAATTTGGCATTGTCATATCGCATCTACTCCTTTTTGTGTTATGCATCCCATTTTTGATACACTTGTTATGAATTGTGGTATAACATACTTGACACGCTGGAGCAGGTCTGCTATAATAACGGTGTACCCGCTCCTTGCGTGTATTTTGTGGAGGCTCTCGCGTGCTTGGTAGGCTTTTGGCGAGAGCCTCTTTCTTATAGGGAACCTGCTCAAAAATAAGCAGGTTCAACGCGTCCAAAAATGTCCGCGTTCACTTTTGGACAAAAAAGTCCGTTACTGCTTGCTTTCCAAATTTGAAAAGCGAAAATGTAGGGGCGTTCAAATTTGTACGGAGTTAAGAATATACTCGCTTCTCAAAAATGAGCAGCGATATACAACGGGGCGCTCAAAAATGAGCGGGTTGCTTTAGATATGCCGTTTTTAGTGCTGAAAACCTTGATATACGTTGGGTTGCAAGCGCTCTAATGCGTTCAAGGTGAAATTATACCACCTTGGCATATACCCTTTCAGACCCCGACAATTATCGAGGGTTTTTGCCTAAAACGTTAGGTTGCTTTTGAGTGAAAAAGTTCTCTTGCTCTCTCTGCCATTTTTAAGCGTTGTTCTTCGCTGTATTGCTTGGGCATTTTAACCTTGACCCACTTCTTGGGTAAAATATACCTCTTGCCGTGTTCATCTTCTGCAACGCAAGTAATACAAGAAGTTTTTGCACATAAACCGTCAAGTTGATTTATCAGCGCTTTATTGCAGGTGTCGACTTCCGCTGTGCTCTCCTGTTCGTTGTATGTGATAATTGTTTCTTGCTCTATCCTTGTGAGCATCGTTTCGCCTCCTTTAAAATGATATTGTTATCCTTGCCCCGTAGTTCATATAGGGATTGTAGCCGCCTGTTACCGTTCCTGTGGTGTAGAGCTTAACGCCATTAAGAAGAAACGGAGAGATAGACGCTGCGAGCTCCTTAGGAAGATACCCGATTTTAAAATAGCCTTTGCCTTTTACGCCTGCAATAACCGCTACCGCGTTACTGTCAACAGGGTTTTTGCTGTCTGCTGCTATTCTAAAGCTCACATCGGCGGGGTTGTATCTTGTGAGATGTTCAAGAGCTGTCTGGCGGAGATTGGCGGACGCTGTACCCTTTACCTTTGTGGTAATCTCGGGAAGTCTGACTATCTCCCACGCTTTACGCATAGCCTCCGAGCGGGTGTAACCGAGCTTTACAAGGGCGTTTGCTGTGCTGCATACTCTACTTCTTGTGTTAGCTTTCATTGTTTTAGCCTCCTTTTGGGTTATCCGCTCTCTGCTCTTGCCTTTGAGCTTGATTATATTATATCGCATTGCACACGTGTATGCAATAGGTATAATAGACAAACTTGCGCACGTACATTTATTTATTTTGTATAGTTGCACAAGTACAACTATTGTGCTATAATATATTAAAAGGTGGTGATATAATGGGAACATCGAGAACACGGGCAAATAACAAATACAATGCAAAAGCCTATGACCGCTTAGCCGTTCAGGTTTACAAAGGGTCGCGGGAGATTATTCGCGCCGCTGCTGACAAGGCGGGAGAGAGCACCAACGCATACGTTATCGGAGCTATTGACCAGCGTATGAAGTCTGAGGGGCTCGCAGGATTGCCGACAAAGCCTACAATATCAGAAACAGAGGAGGACGGCGGAGAATGAATATAATCTATTACCCCGATGAAAACAACGTAACCGCCGCTATGGAGCAGGACGAGCCGCTGCTTGTCCTTATATCCTTTGACGGTGAGCGGGTAATTGTAAGCCAGATTGACGAGGCAGTGGAGCACCATATACTGCTACGCAAGGCAGGCTTTCCGGATACCGATATAGACAAGTATTTCCGCCTTGTGGTTGACCGTTCTGGAGCAGACTGGACTTTTGTATGTCCGCCCGATTACAGCACCGTTACCCGTAAGGATAAGCGCATAGAGGGCTTTTTTAAGGACGGTATGACGGTTATCCCAAAGGCGCTCAAACAGATAGGCTATGATGTGCCCGTGGAGATACCAAAACGGTATAGGCGGCATTATGATATGATGGGAGAATAAAAAACATGAGCAGGTTGTTATATTTGACCTGCTCATTTTTTACTCGCAAAGAGATATGTGCGAGAACGGCACAGAAATGCCCTGTACTGCGTTTTGTCTATTCAATTGAGAAAATTACACTATAAAATTCAAAGTGCCTTAAAACGGCGTTTAAATCGCAAATAGAGCATATACAAAAATTGAGCAGGTCGATTACACCGCTCTGACCTGCTCAAATTTTTGTGCGCCATTTGTGCGCCATTGATACGATTGTGCGCTATAAATCACAAGAAAACGCCATAAGCCGAAAGCGCTCAAACGCCTAAACTACGACGTTTCACGCCAAAACATAAAAGGATATAAAAAGCGCAAGACCCCATTCGTAATGCGCAGGTCGCAGGTTCAAATCCCGTCACCAGCTCCAGAAATTCGCTTAAATACGCAGTTTTATGACTGTGTGAGTAGGCGGATTTTCTTTTACTGATATAAAATTGGTATTTATGGTATTTGAAAACTGCCCGACTGTTTTCAGCAATATAAAGCAACAAATTTTTGTAGTATTTATAAAAAGGCAAGCATTATGCAAAATCTACTTTAACAAGCAAATAATATGTATCAGCCGTATTCGGAAAACCGAGTACGGCTTTTGTTATTCCCCATTATTCTCGTCATTAAGGCGATTTATCTGCAAAAGGCACATAGCAAGTACCACGAATGTTCCTCCGAACATCGCACCGCCGAAAAAAATGAGCCAGCCCACAGATAAACAGTGGGATTATACTGTCAAAAGTATAAAGGCAATACCACACAAAACCCGTTTGACGGCTTTGTGCGGTATTGCCTTTATTATTTCTCTATCGGGTCAAGCAGCTTTGCGTCCTGCGGCACTATAAATTTCAACTGTCCCGGAATGATCTTTATGGATGCGGGATAGTCTGTCGGTCTTACACACTCGCCGTCACAATTAAACGGTATGCTCTTCTTATCCTTTCTTGCAACGGTAACGTGCTTTCCACGAACTATGCGCATATACTTTCCGACCTTTTCAATATCGCCCCTTGAATAAGGAATGATATTAAGTATCTTCTTATGCACAGGCAGGTCATCAAGGAAAATAACATTCATCATTCCGTCATACGGACGTGCCGTTGCATCGGGGACTACCGTTCCGCCCATGCACATTCCGTTAAGGCACGTCACAAGCACATATTTTCCACTGTAATCCTTGCCGTCTATTGTTACCTCATACTCTTCGTTTTTATTGACAAGAATATCGTAAACTATACCCACATTATACGAAAGCTGGGCACTTATCAATGCTACAAGCTGGAAAAACAATATATTGTTAAAGTATGTATTTCCAAGTCCGAAGCTTGCAAAATCAACAAACCGGCTGTTATCTATCTCAACAACGTCAAGCATATCGGTCTTGCCATTTATGAGATTTTCTATCGAACGAAAGCTTCTGACGTCCTTTCCGTAGCTTTTCAGCAGATCATTTGTATATCCGCACGGACAGCAAGCGACTTCCGTTACGGAAAAGTCCTTTATTCCCGACACTATCTTAAAAAGAGTTCCCGAACCGCCTATGCTGTAAAATCTCAGTTCCTCTCCGGAAAACAAAAAACACATCTTTTCGGTAATTTCACGTTCATATCCCGCATATTCGGACACCCAAATAAGAGGGTCTATACCATACTTTGAGCAAACCTCTTCTATCTCACGGCGTTTCTTTTCACTTATATCATATTTTCCTGCGTTTGGGTTTATTATAAAAATATGACGCATAAAACCACTCTTTTCATATATTATACACAATTATTATAATATAAAATCCCATTCTTGTCAATCACTACTTTTTGTATTTGACATATCATGCATTTTATGATATAATAATTTTACACTTATGCGGGCGTGGTGAAATTGGCAGACACGATAGACTTAGGATCTATTGCCTACGGTGTGCAGGTTCAAGTCCTGTCGCCCGCACCATAACTGGACACCAATTTTGATACAATGGGTATCATGATTGGTGTCCAGTTGCTTTTTCAAAAGCCTTGAAATACAAGGGTTTCCTAACACTA